>DASUSA010000176.1:0-3467 GCA_036375335.1 Candidatus Limnocylindria bacterium | reverse complement strand
TCATCGACGATCCAGGCCGAGCCGTCGCGGAGCCCGCTTTCGCCGAGCGCGCGATCGTATGTGACAAAGCGGCCGGCCAGGTGATGTGCGACCGGACCGATGAGCCGGCGGATGACCTCCACGCGGATGCCCGCGGCCCGGCCGACCAGCGTTTCGGCGCTCTCCCGCGCGACGATGTGCGCGAGCTGCCGGCGCTGCGTGACGATCGGTGTGGGCATGTCCCGTGTGTGTAATGCGTTGAAGGGCCTTGCGCAGATCAGGCTCCGGTCGATCGGTCCTCGATCTCCCAGAGATGGTCGAGCGCGTGCCACATCAGCCGACGCGCGAAGAACCGGGGCTTCCACCGGACACCACCGCGCGGCCCTCTCGCGGCGATCTCGCCGTCAACGGACGCAGCCAGGCCGTCGAGCACGGCGGCACGGGTCTGCACGATCAACCCTCGACCGGTCGCGGTGCCCTTGAATGGCCATCCCAGCGCAGACAGGTAGCCCGCTTCGGCATCGCGAACGTGGTCGACGATCGCCTCGAGCGGGCGACCGCCACCGCGCGGGCCTGGGCGCAGGGACTTTCCGCGGGCGCTCGCCACGCCGGCATCGAACGCGCGCCAGCTCGCGGTGAGCAGCTTCCGAAGTCGCGCGAGCTCGGCGGCATCGACGACGGTCGCATCGACCGTCGCCGCTACGCCAGGCGCGCCGAACTCGGTGGTCGCGTTGCCGGGTAGCCGCTCGATGACGTGAAGCGACCCGGTGCCCACCGGCGACACGAAGCCGAGCTTCGCTCGTGCGACGACGGACGCGTAGCGCGATGCGTAGACGAGGAGCGCCGCCACTGCCGCCGGCTCATCACGACCGCTCCGGGCCCAGCCCGGCCAGTCCACCGCGCTCGCAAAAGACCGTTTGCTGCCACCCTCGACGACCACACGGATTATTCCGGCTGAGGTCGCGCGACGCTTCGGCATGTGCGAAATGCTAGTCGGCCCAACCGAGTCTGGTCGTGGTGTCGGATCGGCCGAGACGAGAGCGCGGCAGCGCGTGGGTCGCACGCTTCCAAGGTCACGGCGATGCTTTGATCCCCTCGTTCAACAGCTTCGCGATGCCCTCGATCGTGGCGATACCCTCGTCCCAACTCGGTCGCGAATCGGTGACGATCGCGACGGCATACGGTGACCCGTCGCGCGGCATCACGATGCCGACGCTATTCACGCGCCAGCCCTCGCTCCCGGGATACCAGCCGTTCTTCACACCGACGCGATCGCCGGAGTCCGCCGCGGTACCCGCGGTCATCCCCCAGCGCTGCGCGGGGATGACCGACTCGAGCATGTACACCGCCAGCGCGCTGCCCGCCGCATCGAGCAGCGCACCGCTCGCCAGCTTTCCGAGAACGATCGCCATACCGCGTGCGGAGGCGAAGGTCACGCCCCACGACGTTCCGCCGTCCGGTGTGATCCCGCCGACGCCCACGGCGCGGAGATACGCGGCGACCGCCTGACCGCGGCCGATGCGCTCCCAGAGCTCCGAGGTCGCATCGTTGTCGCTCTCGGTGATCATCGGCCACAAGAGCGCGAGCTCATCGTCGCTCGCGGGCCGATGGTCCTGACGCGCCTGCTCGAGCACCACGAGCATGACGAGGACCTTCACGATGCTCGCCGTCGGGACTTGCTCGTCGGCGTTCTCGCCGTACACGACCCCACGCGACGGCAGATACACCGCCGCGCCGATGATCGGCGGCCGCGAGCGCGCAAACGCGGCGGCGGGCGAGGAGAGCGCCTCGATCGCGCTGTCGCGTACGCCGGCCGGCGCTGTTGATGGCGCGGGCGTGCGCGACGGAAGTGGGGACTCGGTCGGAGCGGGCGTGCTGGTCGCCGCTGAGCGCGGATGCAACGCGAGGTGCAGCGTGTACGGCAGGTCGTAGCCGGCCAGGCTCACCACCTTGATCCCGTAGTCCTGATCGCTCGGGAGCTGCACTGACCGGCGCACGGCGTACTCGCGCCGGCTCAGGTACGTCGTCGCGTCGGTCAGTCCGAGAACCGAGACGACAGCGTTGTCGAACTCGCTCCGCAGCTCGAGATCGAGAACCTCCCCGGCGTGGCCCGCGACTACGTATGCGGCGATGCGACCGGGCGCGAGGGATCCGCTCGGGTCGCGAGTCCCGCCGGCCGCGAGGTCGATGCGCTGCGGCTGGTAGACGAAGTCCTCGGCCGGCGTCGAGGGGACCTCGCTCTCGGTCTCGTCGACGAGAGCGAGCACGTCGCCCCGGAGCTCGAAGCGGCGGGTCACCTCACGCGTCAGTCGGGTGAGCGGATCGGTCGCGCCTCGTGCACGTAAGCGAACGACGATGCGGTGGTCGGTGATCCTGACCTCTCGGACCAGGATGCGGTCGCCAAGGAGTGTCGTCGCGAGCGGTCGCGCGGCGCCGTCGTCGTCGCGTACGTACGCGAGTTCTACGAACGTCCCGGTACCGCCTCCGCTCCCCGTGAGGATCGCTGCGCCATCGGCGTCGCCGTCGCCGTCGACATCGCCGAAGGCAGCCATGTCGGCGAGGCGGACGATGATGCGGGACGCTGAGCCCGGCGCGGCTTCGACGTCATACACGCCGTTCCGCAGCTGGGCGCCCCCGCGGACGAGGCTCGTGGGATAGCTCGCGTTCAGCAGGGCGCTCCAGGTCAGCGGCCGCGGCGCCATGCGTGTGGCAACAGCGACCGAGGCGACCGTGGCGAGGAGGATCACGGCGATGATGGCGAACACCAGGCGACGTCTCGGGATCACCCCGCGGCGTCGGTCAAGCAGGCCCATGCTCAGCGCAAGCTAGTGGAGTTGCGATGACCGGCATTCGGCAGCGTCACGTGCGGCTCGGCAAGCGCCTGAGCACCAGGTTGCTCAGACGATGGCGTTTCGACCCAATGGACGTCTACGCCAGTGCCCCCTCGTTGTCGCGATCAGGCCCGCGGGGCACGGATGGTTCCTCGGTAACTCGGTAGATTGAAGTCCTGCGCCGGAATAGCTCGGCTGGTAGGGCAGTAGTCCGAAGACCGCCGCCGCGGGACTTCAGAAATTGCTCGCAACTCGCGGCTGACACGGAAATTCGGCGTCAAAGAGCACTGGTTTCAGTGATCAATCGTCTTGGCGAGTGCGGCGGGCAGGCTGCACTCTGTTTGGTGCGCGGATCCGGGTCCCGGAACCCCACGCACTGCAAAGGCTGGGCGAGGTGGCCCGCTGAGCGTTGGCCGCGACACCAGCGGCGGCTCGTGACTGTGCCGGGGGTGCTTGCTCGTGGAGCGCGCATTGACCATACCGACGTTGCTAGTTGGATCGAACGCGATGTCCTGGGGCGGCCATCCACCCAGCGATCTGCGCGCGTGAGCTGAAGCCGAGCTTCTCAAGAAT
The DNA here is from genome assembly GCA_036375335.1 of Candidatus Limnocylindria bacterium. Taxonomy (GTDB): domain Bacteria; phylum Chloroflexota; class Limnocylindria; order P2-11E; family P2-11E; genus UBA4735. Next base: position 84 of record DASUSA010000176.1, on the reverse strand, counting down.
GTTGCGGACGTGACTTTCGACGGTTCGCTCGGAGATGAAGAGGCGCATCCCGATCTCCTTGTTGGTCAGGCCCTCGGCGACGAG
>DASUSA010000175.1:0-3211 GCA_036375335.1 Candidatus Limnocylindria bacterium | reverse complement strand
CAGATCTGCGCGGTCGGGACGCACAGATTCTCGAGACCGAACGCGACGTCATCGCCCGCGCGGGCCATGACCAGCGAAATCTCCGGATCCTGGAACACGATGCCGGTCCGGCCGTGTGTGGCGAGCGTGCCCTCGGACCCGCCGCCCCCGCTCGGATCGAGTAATCCCGCGATGCCGAGCAAGACCGTGCTCTTGCCCGAGCCGGAGGGACCGCTCAGCAACACCGACTCACCGACCTCGACGCGAAGGTCGAGCCGGCTGACTGCCCACGCGGCGCGGCCGGGATGGCGCCAGCCCCAGCCGCGGAGCCCGATGGCCTCAGCCATCAAGCACAGAGCGACTCAGATCCGGCTCTGCGTCCGTCCCGACGGGAACGATGCAAGGACACCGGTCTGGGCGAGGGACCGCACGAGGTAGTACGAGCCGATCCCCGCGATGGCCGCGGCCGACACGAGATAGAACGGAACGAAAACCGCCCACCCGCCGAGCCCGAGGTCGGGGTAGTAGACGATCATGTCGTGGACCCAGGCCGCGGCCGCGCTCGCGAGGCCGGCCAGGGCAGCCACCCAGAGGCTCCAGTTCTGGTACCGGAACAGCAGGAATACGAGCTCCGCGCCACCGCCCTGGGCGACTCCAGATACGACGGTGTCGAGCCCCCACTGCGAGCCGATGAGCGCGGACACGATCGCCGCGAGCAGCTCGCAGAACAGGGCAGCGCCCGGCTTCCGGATGACCAGCCCGCCGAGGACCGCGGGGATCAGCCAGACCCCGGAGATCAGGTACTGGGCGGCCGGAAGGGCCACGAAGGCGGGCGACGTGGCCGCCCAGAGGGCGTTCCAGGCCCAGAACACGACCCCGAACGCGACGGCGATGACGGCCGCCACGACGATGTCGACGGTGCGCCAGGTGGGCGGCGAGGATGCACGAAGATGGGCCATTGGTCCCGACTCCCTACGCTGATATGACTCAGGTCAGGTTCGAGGGTCTGCGCTTTCGCGCACTCTCAGCGCCGTTCGGCGCTCCCCTGTCGTATGAATCTGCGGTCATCCTACCCCTTCCGGGGGGCGGACCAGCCGCGCTGAACCGGCCCCGGTACCGTTTGTCCTGCGGTGGGGGAGCTTCCTAACAGCCCGACGGAGGACGTCGTTAGTTCCGCTGAGCGGGAAGAGGACGCCGCACTCGCTCGGCGCGCCGGTTCCGGCGAGGCCGAGGCCTTCGGAATCCTCTACGACCGCTACGTGGATGCCGTGTACCGGTACGTGTTCTACCGGGTACGGAATGAGGCAGAGGCGGAAGACGTGACGAGCGACGTGTTCATGAGGGCCCTTCGGGCGATCCCGAAGTACGAGCCGCGCCAGGCATTTCTGGCCTGGCTGTACCGGATCGCGCGCAACGCCGTCATCGACCGCAGCCGCCGTCAGGCCGCCCGGCAGCAGGTCAGCTTTGAGGATGCCCTCGCCCACCCGAACGCCGACCAGGTAGTCAACCCGGACGCCGGCCTGCTCGCCGGCTCGGACGCCTCGGTCGTCCGCGTCGCGATGCAGCAACTCACTCCGCTCCAGCAGGAGATCCTCGTGCTGCGCTACGTCGAGGGCTACGACACGAAGACGATCTCGAAGCTCGTCGGCAAGCGCGATGGCACGATCCGGGGCATCGAGTTCCGGGCGCTCAGCGCGCTACGCGCGTTGATCCCGTCGCGTGAGGCGCTCTAGATGAGTGACATGCTTCCGCGTCCCAAGCCGCGCGACGCCTTCAAGCGCTCGCTGCGCGCGCAACTCATGGCCCAGGCCCCGAGCGTGCTCTCGCCGCGTGAGTCCACGTGGTCTCGGATGACCGGCGCGTTTCTGCGCCCCGCGCTCCGGCCGGCGATGGTCGCGGCCGTCATTGCCCTGCTCGTGTTCGCGAGCGCCGGCAAGGCCGCCGCGGACAGCCTGCCCGGCGACGCCGCGTTCGGCCTCAAGATCGCGGCCGAGCAGGTCCAGCTCGCGCTGGCCCTCGATGACACGACCCGCCTGCGCCTCCTCGCCGAGCAGACCGATCACCGGCTCGCCGAGCTGGCCGAAGCTGTCTCGACGCGGCCGAGCGCCGCACCGACCGCGACCGACGCATATGCCGCCGCCGTCCAGCGCTTCACCGATGCGCTCGACGCCGTCACCGGAAAGCCCGGCACGAGCGCGGACAAGCAGACTGCGGCCGACGACGTGGTCGATGCAGCGCACCTGAAGCAAGAGGCCGTGCTCGACGAGCTGCAGAAGACCGCTCCCGAGTCCGCGCAGCAGGGCCTCGAGCGCGCGCGGGAGGAAGCCGACAAGCTCCATCCGTCCGGACGGCCGGCCCGCACCCTCGAGCCGCAGAACACCCCCGAGCCGAACGACACGCCCGAGCCCACCCGCCCGCCGAAGACGTCGACCCCGACGCGCGCTGCGGAGCCGACCAGGGGTCCGTCGCCGACGCGGACACCGGGCAACGACGAAGAGCGGTCGCTTCCTCCGGCGCCGACAGACCACCACTGACCACGAAGCGGATCGTCCTGATCGAGGACGACGACGACACGCGCAACGTGATGGTCGCCGCGCTCCAGAGTGACGGGTACGAAGTCCAGGCGTCGGCCGACGCGTTCGGAGACATCCGTCACGCCCGCGCCGACCTCGTCATCCTCGACCTGTTCCTGCACGGTGATAGCGCCGGCTGGCAGCAGCTCGACATCCTGACGCTCGATCCCGCAACGCGCGGGATTCCCGTCATCGTGTGCTCGGCCGCGATCGCGTCGCTCGGCCAGGCCCGCACGAAGCTCGCGATGCTCGATGTCGCGGTGCTCGAGAAGCCCTTCGACCTCGAGCAGCTGAGCGCGTCGGTTGCGGCCGCGATCGCGTCACGCCCGCGCCAGGCGGAGCTACCGCTGCGCCGCTAGGAGCGGAACCAGCTCCGCGAGCGAGCCGATCCGCGTGAATCGCGAGCCCGCACCGAGCCGATCGACATGGACGGTCCGAAAGCCGACCGCGTCGGCCCACTCGAGCGGCTCGGCATCGGAGTCCACCACGATCGCGGAACGTGGGTCCACGCCGGAATCCTCGGCGATGCGCTCGTATCCTGCTTATGCAACGTCGCCAGGGCGCTGGCGGGTTTCGCGGTGGAGGCGCTGGTTGGCGACTTCCTTCAACCATTCTCGCGCCTGGCGATTGACATCGGTGAGATCCGTGAAGTGCCGCAG
>DASUSA010000174.1:0-4134 GCA_036375335.1 Candidatus Limnocylindria bacterium | reverse complement strand
GCACCTCGGGCTCATCGCGGAGATCGACCACCCGACCGCGGGCCGCGTGCGCGCGCCCGGGATCCCGGTGCGGATGGACGGGACGCCGCCGTCGGTGCGGACGCACCCGCCGCTGCTCGGCGAGCACACCGACGAGGTGCTCGCGGAGCTCGGCTACGCGGACCAGGAGATCGCGAAACTGCACAAAGATGGCGCTGTCTAGCGGCGCTCGGTCCAGTACACCTTTGTGAGGTAGGGAAGCGTCACCGACTCGCGGCCGCGGATGTCGGGGTGGGTGGCGGCGAGGTCGCGGAAGCGATCTAGGACGCGATCCCGCTCGGCGTCGGGCAGCGAGGCGATGCTCGAGACCGTCGCAGCGCGCGCCCTGATGTCAGCCGGCGTCAGGCTCTGGACATGCTGGACATCACGCTCCTCGAGCGGCGCGAACAGCACCGTGCGCTCGAAGGCGGCGCGCCACCGACCGGTCTGGTGATCAGGACGGTCGGGGTCGACGGCATCGACGAGCGCATCGAACGCGGCGACCCATGCGGTCCGCCGATCGCGCACGTTCCAGATGAGCCCGAGCCGGCCGCCCGGTGCGAGGACCCGGTGGAATTCGGCGAGCGCACGATCGCCGTCGAACCAGTGGAACGCCTGGGCGACCGTGATCGCGTGCGCTGAGCCGTCGCGCAGCGCCATCTGCTCCGCGGTGCCGTCGAACGGGACCGCCATCGGCACCCGTTCCGCGAGCCGTTCGCGCATCTCGGCCAGCGGCTCGACCGCGATGACCGTCGCCCCGGTGCGCACAAGGGCGCGGGTGAGCTTCCCGGTGCCGGCACCCACGTCGACGACGATCCGGCCGCGTGCGATCGCGAGCTCGCGCACAAGGATGTCGACTGCCCCGTCCGGATACTCGGGCCGGATCTTCTCGTAGAGCTCGGCCGTGGGCGCGAAGCCGCGCGAGACGTAGTCGTGCAGCGGCTCGGATGACATTGGGTCCATCGTATCCAGCATGTCCGTCGTGATCGTCGGTCCGCTCGCGTTCGACGACGTCCGCGCGCCGGCAGGCCAGCGCTCGGGCCTGCTCGGTGGATCCGGCGCGTACGGCGCGATCGCCGGGGCGAAGCATGGCCCGGTCGCGCTGGTCTCGATCGCCGGCAGCGATCTGGACGACGAGACGCTCGTGCCCCTTCGACGGGGCGGTGTGGATCTGGCTGGGCTGCAACTCGTCGCCGGACGGACACTGCGCTGGACGGGCAGCTACAGCGAGGGCCTGACGGAGAGCGACGTCCGCAATGCCGACCTCGGTGTGGTCGAGCAGTGGGCTCCGGTCGTGCCGGAGGCCGTGCGCGATGCACGGCACGTGGTCCTCGCCAACACGGACCCAGCAGTGCAGGCGCGAGCCCTGGACCAGTTGCGGCCCGATGTCGTCCTGCTGGACACGATGGATCAATGGATCCGCGAGCGTCGGCGCGCGTTCGAAGTGATGATCACGCGGGCGACGATCGTGTCGCTCAACGAAGGCGAGCTCGTTCAACTCACCGGCGAACGGGACGTGATCGCCGCCGGCCGGCTGCTCGTCGGACGAGGTCCCCGCGCGGTCATCGCGAAGCGCGGCGCGCGCGGCGCGACGCTCATCACGCGGGATGCGGCCCATGCGCTCCCGGCGTACCCGATCGCGGCCATCGACCCGACCGGGGCGGGGGACGCGCTGGCCGGTGCGTTCGTCGGCCGCCTCGCGCGGAACGGTCGAGCTGATGAGACCGGACTGCGCGAGGCCCTCGCCGCCGGGATGGCCGCGGCGTCGTTCGCGGTCGCCTCGTTCGGTGTCGAGGCCCTGGCCGCCGCGACGATCGGCGAGCTCCGCTCCCGGGCGGCCTGGCTGGCCGAGCGCGGGGGAACCGCCGAAGCCGGGCGGCTGTACGAGGGGCGGTAACGAACTCCGTGGAGGGCCGACCACTGGAGCGATCGGGCGAATCCGCATTGGTGGAGCGTGCACGACGTGGTGACCAAGACGCGTATGGCGAACTGGTCACGCGCTACCAAGCGCTCGCAGCGCGGGTCGCCTACGTGATCACGGCGAGCTCCGCCGAGGCGGAGGACGTGACCCAGGACGCCTTCGTGAAGGCGTACTACGCGCTTGATCGCTTCCGCGAGGGCGCGCCCTTCCGTCCATGGCTCCTTCGGATCGTGGCCAACGAGGCGAAGAACCGCAAGGCGGCAGCGGGCCGTCGTCCGACGGTGGACCTGGGCGCCGCGGCGGATCGCGCCTCGGGTGAGACGGCCCTCTCACCCGAGGACGCGGTCGTCGCGGGCGATCTGCGCGCGGGCCTCCTCGCGGCGATCGGCCGGCTGCGCGAGGAGGACCGGCTGGTCCTCACCTATCGCTACTTCCTCGATCTCTCGGAGGTCGAGATGGCCACGGCCCTCGGCGTCGCGCGCGGCACCGTGAAATCGCGGCTGTCACGCGCGATGACTCGCCTGCGCGAGGTCTACGCCGATGCGTGATCTGCGGATGGCCGACGACCAGCTCGCAGAGGCGCTGACCGACCTCGGAACGCGGATCGCCTGGCCGCCGGTCCCGGACATGCGCGTACGCGTGCTCGCGCGCATCAGCGCGCCACGCCGGTCCGAATGGTGGCGCGCGCTCTGGTCACCGCGTTACGCCTTCGCACCCGTGCTCGTCACGATCGCGTTCGTGCTCGTCGCGGTCCTCGTGTTCTCGCCGCAGGCCCGGGCCACCGCGACCGACATCCTCCGGCTGCGCGGCGTCGAAATCTTCCGCGGTCCGGTGCCCAGCGCGACGCCGAGCCCGCCGCGGTCGCCGGGATCGATTCAGACGCCGACCCCATTCCCCGCTGCCGGTCTCGGTGTGCTCGTATCGCTCGATGAGGCAAAGGCCCGGGCGGGCTACGCCGTCGTGATGCCAACGGATCCCGCTCTCGGCATGCCCGACCAGGTGTACCTGCGCGCGACACCGACCTCCACCGCGGTCTCGCTCGTCTACACCCAGCGTGCCGGCATCCCGACGTCGCCGCAGGCCGGCGTGGCCGCGATCGTCACCGAGTTCTCCGGCGCGACGGTCGACGAGCAGTTCTTCGGCAAGGTGATCGACCCGAGCACCACGGTCGAAACGGTCACCATCAACGGCCAGCCCGGCTTCTGGATCCAGGGCACGCCGCACTTCTTCTTCTACCGCCCCGCCGGCAACCCGGCCGCGGTCGAGCAGGAGACCCTGCGATTGGCCGGGAACACGCTCATCTGGACCCAAGGCGGCTTGCTCCTGCGGCTCGAGGCCCAGGTGAACCAGGCCACGGCGCTCCGGATCGCCGCCAGCGTCCGGTAGGGAACCGCTGCGGGCCGCCGGCTGTAAGGAGGGCATGCGCCGGCTTTCCGTGCTCTTCGCGGTCCTGCTGCTCTCGGCCTGCGGCAGCCTCAAGCTAGACACGTCCCAAGTCGCCTCGCAGCCCTCGCGCGAGCTCCTCTACGTCGCGACCGCGACCGGGATGTCGGTCGTCGATGCGACGACCGACTCGCTGGTCGCGGCGCTCCCCGTCGGCACCCTCCTTCCGGACCGGTCCCGGTACTGGGCCGTCACTCCGGGTGACCGCACGACCGTTCGCGGCATCGATCCCGCGACCGGCGTCGACCAGACGTCGTTCGTGCTCGACGGACTGTGGTCGGTGCCCGCGGCCTACGGGCCGGCGCCGAGCGGTCTCTCGGCCAACGGCAAGTGGATGGTGCTCGTCGCTCCGCCGCACACGACCGGCGCGACGATGGTCAACCGGTTCGCGGTGATCGATCTCGCGAAGGGAACGCTCGACCGGGTGGTCACTGCGGACGGCGACGTCGGATTTGATGCGGTGAGCGACGACGGCCGCAACCTCTACCTCGTGGAGCACCTCGTACCCGCGCCCCATTACGCGGTGCGCGTCGCGAGCTTCAACGGCGCCGGCCTGCAGGACGGCGTCCTCGGGCAGATCAAGACCGCCGAGCCCGAGGTCATGAACGGCCTGTATCACGCGTCCGTCGCCGTGGGGAGCGGCTGGTTCCTGAGTCTGTACTCGAACCCGGGTCGCGGTCCGTTCATCCACGCCCTGAACACGACCCAGCTCTACGCGCAGTGCATTCTCAACATGCCCGACGTGCCAGCCG
>DASUSA010000173.1:0-8498 GCA_036375335.1 Candidatus Limnocylindria bacterium | reverse complement strand
AACGTGTACGCCGGCGCCCGCAGCGGGACGAAGACCGGGGTCGCACCACAGATCGCCGCGTCCGGCCCGTAGTTCTCGTAGAAGGGCTCGAGCACGATCACCTCGTCCCCCGGGTCGACGATCGCAAGGAGCGTCGAGACCATCGCCTCCGTCGAACCGCAGGTCACTGTGAGCATCGTCTCGGGATCTACGGCCAGCCCGTACGTCTCGCCATAGCTCGTCGCGAGCGCGTCGCGCAGCGTCTTGCTCCCCCAGGTGATCGCGTACTGATTGATGTCGGCGTCGATGGCGCGCTTCGCCGCCTCCTTCAGTAGATCCGGCGCCGGGAAATTTGGGAACCCCTGCGCGAGGTTGATCCCGCCATACGTGGCGCAGAGCCGGGTCATCTCGCGGATGACCGACTCGGTGAAGCCCTCCGTGCGTGTCGCGAGCGCGCGCTTCGAGAGCTTCAATATCCGGCCGCACGGTCGACGACGTTGAGCAGCGGCTCGCCGGCCTTGAACCGGCGCACGTTCTCCGTAACCAGGGCGAGGCTCCGCTCGCGGACCTTCGGCGACGAGTTCGACACGTGGGGCGTGAGGATCGCGTTCTCCAGCGACCAGAGCGGGCTGCCGGTCGGCAGCGGCTCGGTCTCGAAGACGTCGAGCGCGGCGCCGCCGATCCGCTTCTCAGTCAGGGCCGCGGCCAGGGCCAGCTCGTCCACGATCGGCCCCCGTGCGATGTTGATGACCCAGGCGGTCGGTTTCAGCGCGCGCAGGATCGCGGTGGACACCATCCCGCGGGTCTGCGGGGTGAGCGCCGCCGTCACCGCGAGGTAGTCGGCCTCGCGCGCGACCTCGGCAAACCGGTCGGCCGAGACGATGCGATCGACGCCCAGGGTGGGTGCCTTCGGGTCGCGGCGCGTCGCGTCGCGGCGCACCCCGATGACGCGCATGCCGACTCCGGACGCGAGCCGGGCGAGCTCGCTGCCGATGCTGCCCATGCCGAGGATCACGAGCGTCGCGCCGCGGACCTCGGCGTGCAGCACCTCGCGTTGCCACTTGGAGCGCTGCTGCGCGGCGAGATGTTCGGGGACGCGCTTCGCGGCGGCGAAGATCATCGCGATGACATGCTCGGCGATCGGGACGTCGTACGCGCCGCTGTTGTTGGTGAATACCACGCGGTCGTATCGCGCCAGCTCCGGCACGTGGCGATCCACCCCAGCCGAGAACGTGTGGACCCAGCGCAGCTTCGGCGATCCGGCCAGCACCGCGCGCAGGCGTTCCGTGCTGAATCCGCCGAACGCCGCCTCGGCCCCCGCGGCCGGGCCGAGTTCGTCGCCCTGCACCACCAGGATGCGGTCGTCGGGAAGCGCGGCGCGGAGCATGTCGGCACTCGGTGCCGAGGCCCAGTTCCCGAACACCCCGATCGTGGTCACTGGAACACCGCCGGAAGATCGGGCCGCGTTGCGTCGCGCAACATCGCACGCTGGAGCGCGCTCATGTCGTCCGGCAGCGACGCCGGATCGACCAGCTGCACCGCGAGGGTTTCGTTCGACGTGGCCGCCGCGCCGCCGGTGACCCGCGCGCGAAAGAGGCAGATGTAGAACTGGTACGGCGAGACACTCGCGAACTGTTTGTTGTCGTAGACCCCGACGAGCCGCTCGAGTTCCGCCTGGAACCCCGTCTCCTCCCTGAATTCGCGGATGGCGTTCTCGGAGGGTGGCGAGCCGATCTCGGCGTAGCCACCGGGCAGGGCCCACCGCCGGTTGTCCGCCCGCTGGATGAGCACGGCCCGTCCGGCGTCGTCGAACGCGGCCACGCTGCAGCCGATCTTCGGCGTCGGGATCCCGAGGTCCGGCAGGTATGGGCGGTCCGGCACAAAGTCGGCGTCGATGGTCAGCGCGGCCATCCCCTCGGAGATCTCGAGGATCCGCTCGTAGCGATCCGTGTCGTACGAGTTCGTCGTGTGCAGCAGGCCGGTCTTCGCCATGCCCCCGAGCTCGTGCGCCCAGAACCGAAGCTGCTCGGAGGGAGGGATCTGCATCGTGCTCGCATACTAGCCAGCCGATGTGGGCCACCGGCACGTTGCTCAATCTGCTGACGGTGCTGGCGGGCGGGCTCGTTGGGACGCTGCTCGGCGATCGGCTGCCGCCGCGCCTGCGGGAGAACGTCGTCGCCGGGGTCGGCCTGTTCGTGGCGGTCATGGGCGTGAAGTTCGCGATCGACACCGCGAGCTTGCTGTATCTCCTTGGGGCCATCCTGATCGGCGGGATCATCGGCTCGCTCGCCGGCATCGAACGGCGACTGAACGAGCTCGGCGCAGCGATCCAGCGGCGGTTCGCGGCACCGGGGCGAACGAGCACCATCGCCGAAGCGTTCGTGACCGCGAGCATCGTGTTCTGCGTCGGGCCGCTCACCTTCCTCGGCGCGATCCGCAACGGGCTCACCGGTGACGCGTCGCTTTTGGCGATCAAGAGCGTGCTCGACGGGTTCACCGCGATCGCGTTCGCCGCGACGTTGGGCTGGGGCGTGCTGCTCTCGCTGGCCGTCATCCTCGTCTACCAGGGCGGCCTCGCGGCCGGCGCGTCCGTGTTCGCGAGCCTCCTCTCCGACGCGCAGCTCCGCGAGATGAACGCCACCGGCGGGCTGCTGCTCGTCGGGGTAGGGTTGAAGCTGCTGAGGCTCCGCGATGTGCAGGTCGCGGATTACCTGCCCGCGATCGTCGTCGCGCCGCTGCTCGTCGCCATCGCGACCGCGATCGGAGGAGGCGTACCGAGATGAAGACTCTGGAGTTCCGGAGCGACACCTTCACCGTGCCGACGCCCGCGATGCGCAAGGCGATGGCCGAGGCCGAAGTCGGTGACGACCAGTACGGCGAGGATCCGACTGTGAACCGCCTCGAGGAGCGCGCGTCCGACATCGTCGGGAAGGAAGCCGGCGTGTACGTCGGCAGCGGGATGCTCGGGAACCTGTGCGGTGTGCTCTCGCAGGCCGGCCGCGGCGACGAGGTCATCCTCGGCGATCTGGCCCACATCTACCAGAACGAGATGGGCGCGTTCACCGTGCTGGGCGGGCTGCACGGCCGGACGATCCCCAATCGTGACGGCATGCCGTCGCTCGAGGACATCGAGGCCGCGATCCGGCCGTCGGTCGGCGCGTTCCCGCGCTCGGCGCTGCTCTGCCTCGAGAACTCCCACAACAACTGCGGCGGCTCGGTCATCACCGCCGCGCAGACCCGCGCGGCCGCGGACCTCGCGCACGAGCGCGGCCTGAAGGTGCATCTGGACGGGGCGCGCATCTTCAACGCCGCCGCGGCACTGGGCGTCGACGTGAAGGACCTGACCGGTCCGGTCGACACGGTCCAGTTCTGCTTCTCCAAGGGCCTCTCGGCACCGGTCGGCTCGATCCTCTGCGGCCCGCGCGACACCGTCGCCCGCGCGCGGAAGGTCCGGAAGCTCCTCGGTGGCGCGATGCGCCAGGCCGGCGTCATCGCGGCCGCGGCGCTGGTGGGCCTCGAGACGATGCGCGAGCGCCTGGTCGAGGACCACGTGAACGCGCGGGCGCTGGCCGATGGGCTGGCCGCGATCCGCGGCATCAAGATCGACGCGGCGAGGGTCGTCACGAACATCGTCTCGTTCGAGATCGATCGGACCGCCATGGACGCCGCGGACTTCCAGAAGGCCTGCGCCGAGCGCGGCCTGCGGCTGTCCCGTTACCTCGGCAACTCGCCGCGCCTGCGGATGGTCACCCACGCGAACGTCAGCCGCGCCGACGTGGACCAGGCACTGGCGATCATGAGCGCCGTCCTCTCAGGCAAGCGCGAACCGGTGACAGCCGCCGACTAGGAGCTAGTGCGTCTCGTGCGTCTTGAGGCGCGGGTCGAGGGCATCACGTAGGCCGTCGCCGATGAGGTACAGGCACAGCACCGTCAGAAAGATCATCACGCCCGGCGAGACCACGAGCCACCACGCGCGCACGAAGTACGACGCGCCGTTGGTCAGCATGTTGCCCCAGCTCGGCGTGGGCGGAAGGATGCCGAGCCCGAGGAAGCTGAGTGCCGACTCAAGGAGCACGATCGCGCCGACGTCGATCGCGGCGAGGACGAAGATCAGCGGAAGGACGTTCGGCAGGATGTGCCGGAACATGACCCGGGCGTGCGTGGCGCCGATCGCGTGCGCCGACGTCACGTACTCGCGCTCGCGCAACGAGATGGTCTGGCCGCGCACGTAGAGCGTGATGCCGGTCCAGTTGAGCAGCCCGATGATGATGATCAGCGTGAGCGGGCCGGGCTGCCAGAGCGCGGCCACGATCAGCAACAGGTACAGCTGCGGGATCCCGTTCAGTGTGGTGATGAACCAGGTGATGAAGTCGTCGAACGCACCGCGGAAGTAGCCCGCGGCCAGGCCGACGGGCACGCCGACGGCGAAGTTGACGAGCGCCGCCACGAAGCCCACAAAGAGCGAGACCTGGCCGCCGAACAGCAAGCGGACCACCTGGCTGCGGCCGACCTCGTCCGTCCCGAGGAGGTACGCGGGTGGATTGAACGTCGGCTTCTCGTACGTGTGGAAGAGGTCCTGCTGCTCGAACTTGTAGTGGAAGACGTTGTCCGCGAACACCGGTGCCAAGGCCGCGATGAGGGCGAGCAGCAGGAGCACGGCCACGGCCGCGATGGTGAGTTTGTCGCGCCGCAGCTTGTACCAGGCGTTGTTCCACAGGCTGCGTGACACACGTGCATCGGCCGGCGCGACGACCTTGCCCGCGGTCGCGGTGACGGTCGCCATTACGAGACCTTGATCCGCGGGTCGACGATGGCGTACGTGATGTCGCGCAGCAGGTAGCTGATCACCAGGAGGGTGCTCGCGATCATCACGCCCGCCTGCACGATCGGGTAGTCCTTCGCGATCGCTGCCTGGAAGGTGAACTGGCCGATGCCCGGCCAGCTGAAGACCTGCTCGATGACCAGCGCGCCGCCGACGAGCGTCGCGAGGATCCCGCCGAGCGCGGTGACCACCGGGATGAGCGAGTTGCGGAGCGCGTGGACGTACACGACCACCCGCTCGCGCAGCCCCTTGGCGTGGGCGGTGCGGATGAAGTCCTGGCCGAGCACGTCGAGCGTCTCCGTGCGGAGGATCCGTGAATAGTTCGCGATGCCGACCAGCGCGAGCACGAACGCCGGCAGCAGGATGTGCTTGAACCGGTCCAGCAGGTCCATCTGGTCCTTGCCCACGGTCAGCATCCCCTGGCTCGGCAGCCAGCGCAGGCTGATCGCGAACAGGATGATGAGCATCTGGCCGAGCCAGAACGCCGGGACGGCGTGGCCGGCCACGCCGAACACGCGGATCACGCCGTCGGCCCAGGTGCCGCGCTTCAGCGCGGCGATGACGCCGAGCGGGACGCCGATCACGAGCTGGAGGATGAGGGCGGTCAACGCGAGCTGCAGCGTGTTGGGCAGCCGCTCGAGGATCATGGCTCCCGCCTCACGGTGGTAGATGAGCGACTCTCCGAAGTTCAGGCGGACCGCGTTGCTGATCCAGTCCACGTACTGGAGCGGAATGGGCTTGTCGAGCCCGTAGACGTGTACGAGCCGGAGGTAGTCCTCCTGCGTGAAGTCCTTGATGCCGAACGTGAACAGCCGGATCGGGTCGCCGGGCGAGAGGCGCGCGATCGCGAACGTGATGATGGAGATGCCGATCAACGTGGGGATCGCGTAGAGGGCTCGCCGGATGAGGAAGTTCCGCACCGTGCCTCCGTCGATCGGAGGGGAGCGCCCGTTCGGGCGCTCCCCCCGTTTCACGCTACTTCTTGACCCACCACTGGTAGACGTTGTAGACGGTGCTGAACGAGCCGGGCTTGAAGTTCTGCAGCGAGTTCTGCGAGACCGCAAGCACGTTGTTCGCGTAGCCGAAGTTGTACGGCTGGTTCTCGTTCAGGATCTGATTGAAGGTCTCGTACTGCTTCTTGCGTGCCGCGAGCGAGCAGTCACCGTTCGACGGGTTGCGCGCTTCCTCGATCGCCTTGTCCATCGCCGGGTCCTTGAAGAACGTGAAGCCGAAGCCCTGGACGTTCTTCGCGGCATCCGGGATCTGGCTCGAATGCCAGATCTGGTACGGGTCCGGCTCCGCGCCGAGCGACCAGCCGATGATCGTCGCTTCGAGCGTCGAGTCACCGGTGGTGAGCTTGGTCACGAGGCCCTGGAACGCTTCGGGCGCCGCCTTGGCGTTGATGCCGAGCTGCTTGTACTGCTCGGCCGCGACCGTGGCGAGCGTCTCACGCTCGGTGTTGCCGGAGTTCGTCGAGATCGTGAGGTTGAACTTCTTGCCGGCGGCGTTCTGGAGGATCCCGTCGGGGCCCGGGGTCCAGCCGGCGTCCTTGAGGAGCGACTGGGCCTTGGCCTTGTCGTACGCGTACTGGTTGAGCTGGATCCCGCTCGGGTACGCCCACTGGACCGGCACGTGGTGGGCGACCTGCTTGGTGGCCTCACCGAAGACCACGGCCTTGATGACCTGGTCCATGTCGATGCCGTACGCCAGCGCCTGGCGCACGCGCTTGTCGGCGAGTCCGATCGCGGTCGGGCTCGCGGTGTTCCAGCCGATGAACGTGTAGCCGAGGTTCTGGTACTTGTCGATCTTCACGGTGGAGACGGTCTGAACGTCGGCGAGGTCCTTCGCCTGGATGGTGCCGAAGGTGATCTCACCGGTCTTCAGGCCGTTCGTGATCGCGGTCTGGTTGGCGACGACCTTGTAGACGTACTGGTCAATGTTCGCCGGACCCTGCCAGTAGGTCGGGTTCTTATCGAGGATGACCTGGTCACCCTTGCGCCACTCGGTGAACTTGAACGGCCCGCTCACGACGGTCGGGGCCGTGTTCTCCGGCGCGGAGTCGATCTCGTCCTTCGACGCGTCGGTCACGTACTTGCCGAACACCTGGGTCGGGAGCACGTAGCCGATGAGGTCGATGATGGCCGAGCACGAGACCTTGGCCATGGTCACGGTGAACTTCTTCGGGTTCGATGAGTCGATCGCCACGCCCGGGATCGTCGTGGCCGTCCCATCCGAGTACGCCTTGAAGCCAAGGACGTCCTGGAACGAGGACTTGCGTACGGTCTTCTTGCTCTTGCCCACGGCCTTGAGGCCGGTGAGCCAGTCGTCCGCGATGATCGGCTTGCCGTCGGACCACACGGCCTTCGGGTCGATCGTGAAGGTGTACTTGAGGCTGTCCGTCGAGATCGAGAACGTCGCAAGGCGCGGCTGCGGCTCACCGCTCTTGTAGTCGACCTGGATCAGGTTGTCGTACAGGAGCGCGGTGATCCGGCCGGAGGCCGTGTCGTTCACGAGCACGGGCTGCATGGTCGCGATGTCCGAGATCGTCGCTTCGATGACGCGCCCACCCTGCTGCGGCGTCTCCGTGGAGGCCGCCGAGGGTGAGGCTCCGCCACCGGGCGTGGCGCTGGAGCTACACGAGACGGCCACCAGCATGGCCGCGCCGAGGACCGCTACGAGCCGCCGCATTGACTCACTACCCCCCATCGCCCATTTCGTAACCGGCGATATATCTGGTACGCGGGACACTAGCCCACCGTTCATTCACCGGCGACGAAGGTCCCCATTCCGAGGGCAGTCAGCGGTCGCGCCGCGTCGATTGGCCGCTTATCGGACACCGGGCGGCGCCACCGACCTCCTGACCTGGCCGGGTAGCGCTAGAGCCCGATCTCCGCCGCCGCCAGCGGAGGCGGGATCGAGCCGCAGCCAAGCAGCGCGTCGTGGAACGCGCGCATGCCGAGACCCTTCGTCTGGGCACGCCTGCGGAGCTCCAGGATCGCGGCGCGGCCGAGCGCGTAACTCGAGGGCTGCAGCGGATTCAGGGTGTAGCGGCGGCACTCGCCGACGGCGTTCGGGCGTTCCAACTTCGGTCCCTCCATCATGAAGTTCACCGCCTGCTCGAAGCCGAGCGCGCCGGTCGAGAGCCCGATGTCGACGCTCACCCGCGCCGCCCGCCAGAGCAGGTCCTTCAACCGGAGGAGCCGGGTCTCCGGATCGTCGAGGAACCCGAGCTCGGTCATCAGCTCCTCGACGTACAGGCCCCACCCCTCGATGAATACATTCGAGCGGATGGCCTTGCGCGCGAGCGACGGGTGGTCCGCCGCGGTCGCCAGCTGCAAGTGATGCCCGGGATAGCCCTCGTGGCAGGCGATGACCGCGATCCCCTTACGCGGGTGACCCTCCAGGCGCTCCTCCTTCACCGCGTCCGGCTCGCCCTCGGCCGGGAGCGTCACCCAGAAGCGCCCGCGGCGCGCGCGCTCGGCGATACGGACTGGCGCGACAGCGTCGACCGGCTGCGCAAGGTGCATCCGGCAGAGGGCGAGCTCGTGGCCGCGTATCGCAGCGACATGGAGCGGTCACGCGCGGCGACTGCCGTCGCCGACCTCGCCGCCTTCCCGCCGGGCGAGTCACTCACGGTCGAGGCGATGCCCGACTTCGCCCGGCCGACCCTGCCGTACGCCGCGTACGTCCAGCCCGG
>DASUSA010000172.1:0-5092 GCA_036375335.1 Candidatus Limnocylindria bacterium | reverse complement strand
ATCCCGGTCGTGCACGGCAGCATCTACCGGTTCGAGGGTCAGGTCACGGTGTTCAAGCCGTTCGACGGGCCGTGCTACCGGTGCCTCTTCCACCAGCCGCCGCCGCCGGAGCTTGCGCCGTCGTGCGCGGAGGCCGGCGTGCTCGGCGTGCTCCCAGGGATCATCGGATCGATCCAGGCCAATGAAGCGATCAAGCTGCTGCTCGGAATCGGCGAGCCGCTCATCGGCCGGTACCTGCTGTTCGATGCGCTCGAGGAATCGTTCCGTGAGGTCAAGCTGCGCCGCGATCCGGAATGCCCTGTCTGCGGCGAGCATCCGACCATCACGGAGTACATCGACTACGAGGGCTTCTGCGCGTCGCCGACCGAGTGGCTGGCCGAGCACCGCGCGAAGGGGACCGAACCAGCGACTCGCTGAGTCAGTATCCTCATCGAGATGCGCCGACCGCTCGCCGTCCTCGCCGCCATCTCCATCGCGCTCGTCGCATGTACCCCGGCCACGACGACTGGCGGCACGCCCGCGCCGCAGAAGACCGGCGACTTCAAGCAGGCGAAGCTCGACATCGCCTACTCGTTCCTCTCCGACGCGTCGGTGCACAGCCCGACCTCGAAGGCGCTGCTCACCGCCGCGCTCGAGGCGATGAAGAAGGAAGCGAAGAGCAGTGGCGGCTCCGATGACGTCGCCACGCCGGACTTCACCACCGACACCGAGACGAACCTCGCGGACTTTAAGAAGTTTGCGGCCGCCGCGGGGGCGCTCGCGGCGAAGAACTCGCAGCTCTCCGCCGACCGCTTGGCCGAGGTCGGCGTCGTCGGGATGGAGCAGGCCGACCCGGACTGCCACACCTACTACCTCGACGGCAAGGGCGGCGTGAAGCCGTCGCGGCCGGAGCCGCTCACCGGTACGGCGCCACAGGTCCCGAGCGGTGGAACGTTCATCCAGCAGCAGCCCGACCAGGTCGGTCTGCAGGCCAAGATGCTCGACGGCGGCATCGCGTACCTCACGTGGCACGCATTCGAGATCACCGGCAACTACAGCGTGACCTCCGCCGTGAAGGCGGTCCTCGACAAGGCGGTCGCCGCCGGCGCGAAGGGCTGGCTCTTCGACCTACGCGCGAACGTCGGCGGCAACGGCGCCGACACGATGGCCAGCTGGTTCCTCAACGGCGAGAACACGCTCCGGGTGGCGGTGAAGACCGGCTTCGCCGGCAACATGAGCGCGATCAAGGACCTGCGCCTGGGGCCGGCGTACCAGCTGCCGATCGCGATCATCCTCAACGATCGCGGCGGCTCGGCCCCGGAGGTCCTCGCCGCGGGGCTCAAGGAGAACAAGCGCGCCACGATCGTCGGCGCGAAGTCCGCTGGCTGCCTCGGATCGACCAGCAGCACTCCGCTCGGCAGCGACGGGTCGGAGCTCTACGTGGTGCAGCAGGAGTTCGTCGGCGCGATCACCGGCACGAAGTACAACAACATCGGCATCGTGCCCGACGTGCCCGCCGATGACGCGTCCGCGATCGCGGCCGCCACGAAGGTCCTCCTCGACAAGATCGCCGGCAAGTGAGCCTGGGCCTCCGCCCCGCGGCGCTCGCGTGCGCGCTCGTCCTCGCGGCCTGCGCGCCGTCGACCGCACCCGCACCAGCGGGGTCGGAGAAGGTCACCGTCACCGCGACCACGGCCTCCGAGCTCGTGGCGGTCATGACGGCCTGGCAGACGGCGCTCGGCAGGAAGGACCTCACCGGGTTCCAGGCGACCATCGACCTCTCGCGCCCCGCGTTCCGCCGCTGCCAGGCCGAGACCTTCGACATCGCCTCGCGGCAGGGATTCACCCCGACCGAGGTGAAGATCCCCAAGGTCGAGCCGTACCTCGATCTGTACGTGCGCGCGTACGTCGGCGACGACGTGAACGGATACTCGCGCGTCTACTTCCGGCGTGAGGCCGGCAAATGGATCCGCAGCGAGCCGCTCGACACGGAGCTCGGCGGCGATCAGACCAAGATCGTCGACGGCCTGCAGCTCAGCTACTACGGGATCGACAGCGATGTGATCGACGAGTACGCGACATCGGGGAACGACGCCCGGGCGTTCCTGCTGCAGCAGGCCGCGGGTCACACCGCGACGGGGCAGGCGTTCGGGCTGCGGATCTTCCCCACGCGCGGAGCGGCGGGCCCGAACGTCGCGTGCGGCGTCGCGGGTTTCCATCTCCCCAACACGCCGAACGATCCGTTCATCCGGCTCTTCAGCAACGCGCTGTCGTTCAAAGCCGGCCTTGGGTCCGTGACCGAGATGACGTCGAGCATCGTCCGGCACGAGGGACTCCACTGGCTGCAAGACCAGTTCATCCCAGGGATCACCGCGCGCCTGCCGTTCTGGCTCGTGGAGGGCTGGCCGGACTTCATCGGTCAGTCACGAAGCCTCGCCGTGAAGAAGAACGTCGTGTGCAACACCCCGACGCCGACGTACAAGCAGCTCGAGGACGGCGTCCTGCAGACGCCGGACACGCCGCCCGAGCTCCCCGGGCAGTACTACTCGTTCGCGAACACGATGGTCGAGTACGTCTACAAGATCGGCGGCGGAGCGAACGCGTATTGGGATCTCATGACCGCCTACAAGGCCGGGGTCGACGCGAAGGTGAATCTGCCGCAGGTCCTCCATCTGACCCCCGAGGCGTTCTATGCGGGGTGGATCCTCTGGACGAAGCAGACCTACTGCTGAAGAGGGCCTACGAGCGAGCAAGCCCTTCCGCTACCGGTCGTACGGAATGCGGTACGGACCACCCTTTCGCTGACCCTTCTTTGGTACCTCTGGGCGGTTGTCGATGCGTCCCGCCGCTGGGTATGGTGCTCCCAGCACTCAACGGGAAACGGGAAGGGAACAGGCCACGTGAGCGTGACCGTCGCGCGCGTCGAGACCCTCGCACTTGTGCCGACGTTCGGCCTCGATGCGTTCGGCCCGATCCCGGATGTCATCGACCGCGCCCGGAATGGGGATCGCGCCGCGTTCGCCGAGCTCTACGACACTCATGTGGACAGCGTCTACCGCTACCTCCTGTACCGGGTGCGTGAGCCCAGCGACGCCGAGGACCTCTGCAGCGAGGTGTTCACCCGAGCGTTCGCGAACATCCACCGCTACCGCTGGCAGGGCAAGTCATTCCTCGCCTGGCTGTACACGATCGCTCGCAATGCGGTCACCGACCGCCGGCGCCGCGAACGGCCGACCGTCGAGATCGACAACGCCTTCGGCCTGGCCGAGGACGGCCCCACGGCGCACGAGCGTGCGGTCCATGGCGAGGCCGTCGATCTGTTGCGCGGCGCGGTGCGTCATCTCACCACCGAGCAGCAAGAGGTCCTCGTCCTCCGGTTCGTCGAGAACCGTTCGAGCCGCGAGGTCGCCAAGATGCTCGGCAAGAACGAGGGCGCGATCCGCGCGCTGCAGTTCCGAGCGCTCGGTCGCCTGCGCAAGCTCATGCGCGAGGACCCGGCCTAGTTAAGACGCGGCCAAGAGCCGGCGTCCGCGCCCCGTCCTCGCTCGTACACTCGGAACACCGATGATCCACTTCCGCCCCGCTCTGATCCTTGTATTCGCCCTAGTCGTGTCGTCCTGCTCCGCGATCCAGAACGACTTGCCGATCCCAGCGGCGACCACAGGCTTCGCCACAGCCGAGGCTGCGTTCAACATCCTCATCGAGCGCCACGTTGACAAGCCCGGCTCGCCGCAGCTTCTGAACGCGGCCCTGGACGCGGTCCAGACGCTCCTTGAGAAGATGGCCGATCCCTCGCCGACCGTGACCAAGCCCACGTTCACGGGCAGCCCGCAATCGGATTTCGCGAAGTTCGCTTCGACGCTCACCGACGTGCTGAAGGCGAACCCGAAGGAAGACCCCAAGCTCGTCGAAGAGCAGGCGACCGACGGCATGGCCCGGTCGATGAACGAGTGCCACACCTACTACCTCGACCCGACCCGCGCGAAAGGCTTCAATGCCCCGCCGCAGGAGTACTCGGGCATCGGCGCGACGATCACCTCGCCCGGCCCAAATGACCTGGTCGAGATCGCCCAGGTGTTCCCGAGCAGCCCAGCCGAGAAGTCCGGCGTGAAGAAGGGCGACAAGATCAAGACCGTGAACGCCGAGGACATGTCGGGGCTCACGTCCGAAGAGGTCGCGAACAAGATCAAGGGCCCCGAGGGCACGACGGTGAACATCGTGTTCGTCCGCAACGGCGTCGACACACCGATCGCGATCGTGCGCGGGAAGGTCACGCCACCGCGGGTGATCGACCAGACCGACGATGGCAACATCGGCTACATCTACGTCTCACAGCTGAACGGCGATGTGTCCAACCAGGTCGCGCAGGCCGTGAAGCGCCAGAACGACGCGGGTGTCGTGGGCCGCGTGCTCGACCTGCGCGACGACCCGGGCGGCGACCTGTCCGCGGCAGTGGACATCGCGAGCATCTTCATCCACAACGCCACGATCGTGT
Organism: Candidatus Limnocylindria bacterium; assembly: GCA_036375335.1. GTDB lineage: Bacteria > Chloroflexota > Limnocylindria > P2-11E > P2-11E > UBA4735. Next base: position 618 of record DASUSA010000172.1, on the reverse strand, counting down.
ACCAGGTCGGACGTGACGGGCAGCGCACGCCGCTTCGCACGAACGACCGGATGTACATCGACAGCCCGAAGCCCCTCGTCGTGCTCGTCAACAAGAACTCCGCCTCGGGCGCCGAGATCATCGCCGCCGGTGTGCGCGCGAACGGGGTGGGAACCGTCATGGGCGAGCAGACCGCGGGCTGCGTCGGGATCGGACAGCCGCGCGAGCTCCCGGACGGCGGGCTCCTTCTCGTGACGATCGCGCGCATGGAGGACGCCAAGACCGGCGAAGCGCTGAACGGCCCCGGCAGGGGCATCGTCCCGGACAAGCCGGTCGCGACCGACGCGAGCGGGGCGGACAACCAGCGGCTCGCGGCCGACGCGTTCGTCCGGAGCGGCGGCAAGACCTAGGCGGCGGCCCCCAGCCCGACGAGCCCGGCGAGCAGCACGAGCACCCCGACGTATTGATTCGGCGCGAGCCGCTCGCCGAGCACCGTGATCGCAAGGAGCGCCGGGATGATCGGGTACACCCCACTTCCCGTCGCGACGATCGACGCGTAGCCGCCCTGCACGCCGAGGACGTAGAAGACGTTCGCGAGCGTGTCGAACAGCCCCGAGCCGACGACGATGCCGAGCGTCG
>DASUSA010000171.1:0-5926 GCA_036375335.1 Candidatus Limnocylindria bacterium | reverse complement strand
ACCGCGGCGCCGTACCGCGCGATCGCGCGCGATCGCAGACGTCGAATACCCGATCGAGGTCACCCTGCCTGAGGCGTACAAGGGCACCGAGCGGGTGCTCGAGCTCCAGGGCGAGGACGGCAACACCAAGCGGCTCAGCGGGAAGATCCCCGCAGGCGTGCGGGACGGGCAACGCATCCGGCTGGCCGGGCAGGCCGCCGGCGGCGACCTGTACCTGCAGGTGAAGGTGAAGCCGCATCCGCTGTTCACCCGCGACGGCGATGACCTGCGCATGGAGCTGCCGGTCGCGCTGCACGAGGCGCTGCTCGGGGCCGATGTCACGGTGCCGACGCTGAAGGGCCGGGTGAGCCTGCGGATCCCGCCGGAGACCCAGAACGGCCGGACGATCCGCCTGGCCGGACAGGGGATGCCCCGCGCCGGAGGCGGATCGGGCGACCTCTTCGTGACGGTGAAGGTCGTCCTGCCGACGAAGCTGAACGAGAAGGAGCGCGAGCTCGCGACCGAGCTCGCCGCGGAGCGACGGACTGAAGACGTCCGCTCGCATCTCCTCTAGGGAGTGACCAGATGATCGATCCGAAAAAGATGACCGAGAAGACCCAAGAGGCGCTCATCGCCGCGCAGCAGGGCGCGCAGGAGCACGGGCGCTCGCAGCTCGAGGTGGAGGACCTGCTTGCCGCGCTCCTCGCGCAGCAGGGTGGCATCGTGCCGAGCGTCATCGAGGCCCTCGGCGGGTCGCCGCAGCAGCTGCTGTCGGCGATCCAGCAGGAGCTCGGGCGCCAGCCGAAGGTCAGCGGCAACGTGCAGCTCTCGGCGAGCCCGCGCCTAGGCCGGGTGCTGACGCAGGCTCAGAAGGAAGCGGACGCCCTCGGTGACGAATACGTCTCGACCGAGCACCTGCTGCTCGCGATGACCGCGGACCAGGGCTACACCGGCCAGGCGCTGCAGCGGATCGGCGCCACGCACGAGCGGGTGCTGAACGCGCTCCGCGACATCCGGGGCAACCAGCGCGTCACCGACCCGAACCCCGAGAACAAGTACCAGAGCCTCGAGAAGTACGGCCGCGACCTCACCGAGCTCGCGCGGAAGAACAAGATCGATCCGGTCATCGGCCGGGATGAGGAGATCCGCCGGGTCATCCAGGTGCTGTCACGCCGCACGAAGAACAATCCCGTGCTCATCGGCGAGCCCGGCGTCGGCAAGACTGCGATCGTCGAAGGGCTCGCGCAGCGGATCGTCCGCGGCGACGTGCCCGAGGGGTTGAAGGACAAGCGTGTCTTCGCGCTTGACATCGGCTCGCTGCTCGCCGGCGCGAAGTACCGTGGCGAGTTCGAGGAGCGGCTGAAGGCCGTCCTGAAGGAGATCGCGGCCAGCGAGGGCCAGATCATCCTGTTCATCGACGAGCTCCACACGATCGTCGGCGCCGGCGCGGCCGAGGGCGCGGTGGACGCCGCGAACATGCTGAAGCCGATGCTCGCGCGCGGCGAGCTCCACACGATCGGCGCCACGACACTCGACGAATACCGGAAGCACATCGAGAAGGACGCGGCGCTCGAGCGGCGGTTCCAGCCGGTGCTCGTTGGCGAGCCGACGGTCGAGGACACGATCTCGATCCTCCGCGGGTTGCGCGAGCGCTACGAGGTGCACCACGGCGTGCGGATCCTCGACAGCGCGCTCGTTGCCGCGGCCGTCTTGTCGTCACGCTACATCAACGACCGCTTCCTGCCGGACAAGGCCATCGACCTCGTGGACGAGGCCGGATCCAAGCTGCGGATGGAGATCGACTCGATGCCCGTCGAGCTCGACGAGGTCGAGCGGAACATCCGCCGGCTCGAGATCGAGCGCGAGGCGCTGAAGAAGGAGACCGATGCCGCGAGCAAGGACCGGCTCGCCAAGCTCGAGAAGGAGCTCGCCGATCTGAAGGAGGCAAGCTCCGGCATGCGGGCCGACTGGGAGAAGCAGAAGGCCGCGCTGACCGAGATCCGCGAGAAGAAGCAGCGGCTCGAGCAGGTCCGGGCGGACATCGAGAAGGCCGAGCGTGCCGCCGACTTCGCGAAGGCGGCCGAGCTCAAGTACGCCACGCAGGCGCAGCTCGAGAAAGACGTCGCCGCGGGCGAGCTGAAGCTCGCGGAGCTCCAGCAGCGCCACAAGATGGTCACCGAGGAGGTGACCCCTGAGGACATCGCGGAGATCGTCGGCAAGTGGACCGGTATTCCGGTCACGAAGCTCCTCGAAGGCGAGGTCGGCAAGCTCCTCAAGATGGAGGAGCGGCTGCACCAGCGGATCGTCGGTCAGGACGAGGCCGTGACCGCCGTGGCCAACGCGGTCCGCCGCGCCCGCGCGGGCATGCAGGACCCGAATCGGCCGCTCGGCTCGTTCCTGTTCCTCGGCCCGACCGGTGTCGGCAAAACCCTGCTCGCGAAGGCGCTCGCGGAGTTCCTGTTCGACGACGAGAAGGCGATGGTCCGCCTCGACATGAGCGAGTACATGGAGAAGCACACCGTGTCGCGGCTCGTCGGCGCGCCTCCCGGCTATGTCGGCTACGACGAGGGCGGGCAGCTCACCGAAGCGGTGCGTCGCCGCCCGTACACCGTGCTGCTGCTCGATGAGATCGAGAAGGCCCACCAGGACGTGTTCAACGTCCTCCTGCAGATCCTCGATGACGGCCGGCTCACCGACGGTCAGGGCCGGACCGTCGACTTCAAGAACGTCGTGATCATCATGACCAGCAACGTTGGCTCGACCTTCATCAGTGAGCTCGCCGGCAAGAACGAGGAGCTGATGCGCAAGCACGTCATGGACGCGCTGCGCGGGCAGTTCCGTCCGGAGTTCCTCAACCGGGTCGACGAGATCGTGATCTTCCACGGACTCGTCGAGAAGCAGCTCGAGACGATCGTCGAGCTCGAGACGAAGGCCCTCGCGAAGCGGCTGGCCGAGCGGAAGATCACCCTCGAGCTGACGCCCGCGGCGAAGGCGCTCATCGCGAAGGAGGGCTACGACCCGGCGTATGGGGCGCGCCCGATCCGGCGCACGATCCAGCGGCTGATCCTCGACCCGCTCGCGCACAAGGTGCTCTCCGGCGAGTACAAGGAGGGCGACACCGTTTTCGTCGACGCGGAGAACGGCTCGATCCAGTTCTGGACCGAGGAGTTCGCCGACCAGAAGGCGAAGGACCGCAAGAAGCGCGGTGAGCCGGTCGGCGCGCTGAACTAGCTCGAGGGCCGACCGGCGGGCTCGCTCGCCGCCGGGAAGCGGGGCGGCAGTTCCGTCCGAAGGGACATGAGCGTCCGGACCGTATACCAGCTCATGATCGCCACTGAGGCGATGAACACGATGACGCCGGCCGCGATCGCGCCCGACAGGGCCAGTCCGATGCGCGCGCCGGCGACCGCACCGAACACCGCGGCGATGAACGCGACGACCGTTCCCACCATGCCGGGCGTGGTCACGAAGCCATGCAGGAACTGGTTTGACCGTGGGTTGGCGGCAAATGTGCGCATGAGGCCGGACACGTCATCCGACGCCCCGGTCACGAAGTACGGCGCGATATCGGGCGCAAGCTCCACATAGGCGTGGCGAAGTCGGTTCATCCCCACCACCCAGAACGCGTCCTCACGGTTCACCTGGACGAGGCGGATGAACGTGGTCACACCCACGAAGAGCACCACCGGCAATAGGAGCACCGCGAACAGCGAGAAGTTCTCGCCGAACGACGTGGCCTGAGCCACCAGTGCGAGCGCGACGGTCGCGCCAGAGAGCACCGACAGGAACATCGCCGAGCGGCTGAACGCTTCGTTCCAGCTCATCGAGCGTGTCGCGAGCAAGCTCCAATGCTCCGTCGTCAGCATCTGGAGTCGCAGCGCGGCGGGGAGCGCCGCGCGATCGCCGGCGCCCACGGGGGTCGTCGGCAGCTGCGGTTCGGTCTGACCCGGGAATCGATCGAAGCTCGTGACGCCCTCCTCGGCCGAAGCCGCCGTCGGCAGCGGGAGGCTAGTAGGGGGCCCACGCCCGAGTCAATCGCGGGTCGCGACCGCTACGCGATCGGGATCGACCCCTTGAACGCGCAGTTCGCCGGCGACGGCAACACGGTCCTTGATGCCGCGCCGTTCGGTCTCGCGGGCATCCCGGCCATCGCGCTCGTCCAGCGCTACGGGGAGAACGACGCGACATTCCCCGGCAATTACACCTTCCGCCGTGAACGACACGCCGAACCGCCGGCTCTGGCTGAAGGCGGCGAAGCTCGCCCTCGCCGCGGCGCTGGATCTCGCGACCGTTCCCTAGAGCTCGCCCTCCGTCCATCGGTCGGTCGAGACCACGATCGTGACCGGGCCATCGGCGTCGATCTGCACTTTCATCGCGGCGCCGAACACGCCGGTCGCGACCACAAGGCCGTTCGCGCGCAACACGCCGCAGAACGCGTCGTAGAGCCGGCGGCCGAGGTCCGGCGGGGCAGCGGACATGAAGTCGGGACGGCGGCCTTGCCGCACATCGCCATACAGCGTGAACTGCGGGATCGCGAGGACGCTGCCGTTCGCCTGCATGACGGTGTGCTGCAGCTTGCCGGAGCCGTCATCGAAGATCCGCAGTCCCGCGATCTTCGCCCCGAGCCGCTCGCCGTCGATCGCGCTGTCCTTCGCGCCGACGCCAAGCAGCACGACCAGGCCGCGGGCAATGGATCCGGTGCGCTCACCGTCGACCTCGACCGACGCGGCGCGCACGCGCTGCACGACGGCGCGCGTTAGAAGGTCACTCCAGCATCCAGGGGTTGTCGCCACGGACCACGGCGTCGACCTCGTTCGCGCCGAGGTGGCCGGGGGCCCAGACCGTGCGGCTCAGGCCCAGCGGGAGGCGCGTGACGTAAGTGACCTTCCCGAAGCGGTAACCGTGCTGGAACAGGAAGGTCTTGCCGTCAATCTCGATCAGCTGGCGACGATCTGTCGAGGCGGTGGGCACGCCAACGAGCCTAAGCGAAGGGCCTGATCAGTCGGGTGGAAGGCCTGGATCGCCTGGATCGTTGGTCGCCGCACCGAACGGGTCGGCGTCCGCCACGAGGGCTGGGCCGGTCGTCGTCGCCCTCGCGCTCGCCGTGGGGCCACCACCGCCCGCGAGCGCCGTGGCGACGACGATCGCGAGCACGATCGCTCTCGTGAGCCTCATCTGCACCACGCTCCCCATTGTCGGCACCCGCCGGAGTTCGGTATCGTGCGCTGCGGTTATGAGGACTGTACCGAACCCGTCAATGCGCGCGGGAGCGACACCTGTCTCGAATGCAGGTCAGAGCCTCGGTGAGCGCGTGCGGATCGCGCGCCGCGAGGCCGGAATGAGCCAGGCGCAGCTCGCCGGCGAGGAGCTGACGAAGGGATTCATCAGCCAGATCGAGTCCGGCCTGGTACGTCCGTCCATCCGTTCGCTTCAGTACATCGCGTCCAAGCTCGGGCGGCCGCTCGATTACTTCATCGCCGACGAGCCGCTCGCGGCCACCAAGCGCGTCACCTTCCACCGTCTCGCGGCCGAGGCCGCGTCCGAGCGGTCGGACTGGCGCAACGCCGAAGCGGAATCGATGGCCGGTCTTGCCATCGCGACGGAATCGGCCGAGCGCGCGGGTTTCCTCCGACTGCTCGCAAGCGCTGCCCTGAATCAGGGCCGCCGCGAGGAGGCGTTCGATCGCGTGACCGAGGGCCTCGCGCTCGTGGACGTTGCGAAGCAGCCGCTCGATGTCGCGCGGCTCCTGTACGTGCGCGGCCTCGCGTACGGCGACGCCGGTCAGCTCGTCGCATCGACCGAGGCGTTCGAGAGCGTGCGGGACATCGTCGAGCGCTACGAGATCCTCGACCCTCGCCTGCGCGCACGCGCCGCCGTGGCGCTCGGTACGACGTACCGGCGCCTCGGACGGACGACCAAGGCGATCGCGTCGTACGAGATCGCGCTC
>DASUSA010000170.1:0-2801 GCA_036375335.1 Candidatus Limnocylindria bacterium | reverse complement strand
AGCCCCGGATGACCTTCCACGAGGAGACCCTGCAGGAGCTCGCCGCATCGATCCGCGAGCATGGCGTGCTCCAGCCCATCCTCGTCCGGCCGGCAGGAGAGGACTACCAGATCATCGCCGGCGAGCGTCGGTGGCGCGCGTCGAAGCTCGCGGGCAAGGAGACGATCCCGGCGATCGTCGAACGGTTCGACGACGCGACGGCCCTCGAGATCGCGCTCATCGAGAACCTCCAGCGTGAGGATCTCTCGCCGCTCGACGAAGCGATCATCTACAAGAAGATGACGGACGAGCTTGGGTACTCGATCCGGAACCTCGCGAGCAAACTCGGCAAGGACAAGGGCTACGTGGAGAACCGCCTGCGTCTCGCCTCGGCCCCCGACGACGTTCGCGAAATGGTGGCGGCGCGCAACGACACGCTGTCGGCGGCCTACGAGCTGATGAAGATCGAGGACAAGCGCCGGCGCAAGTCGCTTGCCAAGCAGGTCGTCGCCGGCAAACTCACCCTGATCCGGCTGCGGGACAAGGTCGAGCGCGCGCTCAACCCCGATCAGATCGGAGTGCGAGCCGCACCGGCGATCCCGGCGCTGCGCGATGACTCGCTGATCACGGCGACGCGCAAGCTGAACGAGGCGCTGCAGGAGCTGGCCCGGGCGGTCGGCGACGACGGGAGCTCGAACATCCCCGAGCAGGACCGTACGAACCTCGCGAAGTTCCTCACGATCAGCCGGGCGCGGATGGACAACCTCGTCGCTCGGCTGCGCACCCGGTGACCGGCATGGCCCGCGGGTTTTCGTTCCGAGATTCGGCGATCACCTTCGCGTTCATGACCGTGGTGGTGGCGGCCCTGGCCGTCGCGCTACTGGTGCTGCTCGACCCGCGCGCTCAGGCGTTCTGGGGCGCGAAGTTCAGCGATCTCGGGACAGGAGCGCGAGCGCTCGTCTCACAGCTTCCCTGGATGCGCTAAGGGGAGCGCACCGGCGAGTACGCCCGGCCGGGCGTGGCCGGCCCGGGCGACCCCCTGTGGCTAGTTGCTGTCGAGGGAGGCCGGCTGCTCGACCACGCGGCGCTGGACCGGGATGTCGCGAACGATCGCGAGTCCGGTGGCGACCAGACCGAGGCCCGAGAAGAGCAGGAGCGCGGCGTCGCTACCGAGGAACGAGTTGAGCTCCACCTTGCGTCTCCTTTCGCTTTCGCTCGCTCGTCCAACGGACGAGTCGATCGAAGGACACGCATACGGTTTGCCATCTACCAGCCGAGCGGGGCGTCGCTCGTCAACAGTTCGGTAACGGCCTAGACCTTGGCCGGTAACTTCTTCGCCTTCACCTGCGCGACGCGGCGACCCGCCACCGCCGTGACCGTGAAGCGGTAACCCTCGACGTCGACGGCATCCCCGACCTCCGCGAGGCGGCCGAGCCGCCCGAAGAGCATCCCGCCGACCGTGTCATAGGGCTCGTCGGCGAGATCGAGGCCGAGCCGTTCCCGGACGTCCGGGAGGGTCATCAGGCCGTTGATCAGGTAGACGCCGCTCTCCTCGCGGAGCATCGGCGCATCCCGGTCGAACTCATCCTGGACTTCTCCGACGAGCTCCTCGATCACGTCCTCGAGCGTGACCAGGCCGGCGGTGCCGCCGAACTCGTCGATCACGATCGCCAGCTGCACCCGCTCCCTTCGGAACTGCGCAAGGGCCCGGTCCAGATGGGCGGTCTCGGGTAGGTAGAGCGGCTTCCGCATGAGCTCGCTCACCGCACGGGCGGGCGCGGAGCCGACGACGTCCTTCACGTGCACGACGCCGACGATGTGGTCGAGATCGTCGCGGTATACCGGCAGCCGCGTGAACGGGCTCTGCCGAAGGAGCTGCACGATGCCCTCGACCGTCGAGTCGTCCGGGATCGCGACGATCTCGGTCCGCGGGACCATCACCTGGCGGACGAGCGTCTCGGCGAAGTCGAGGGCGTTGCCGACGAGGATCCGCTCCGATTCCTGGAGGACGCCGTTCTTCGTCGACGCGGCCACGAGCATCCGCAGCTCCTCGGCGCTATGCGCCTGGGCCTCGACGCCCGGGCGGACCCCGAACAACCGGAGCACGCCGAACGCGCTGCCGTTGATCACGTTGATGAACGGCCGCATGAGCGAATGGAAGAGATCGAGCGGATACGCCGTCAGGAGCGCGAGCTGGAGCGCCCGCTCGAGCGCGAGGTACTTCGGGGCGAGCTCGGCGAGGACCACGGTCGCGTAGGTCACGAGCGCGAACGCGATGAGGAAGCTCAGGACCGACACGACGACCGGTGCACCGAGCGGCTCGAACACCGGCTCGATGACCCGCGCCACCGCGGGCTCGCCGACCAGACCGATGCCGAGCGCGGCCAACGTGACCCCGAGCTGGATGGCCGAGATGTAGCTGTCCAGCGACAGGAGGATCCGCATCGCCTTCCGCGCGCGGGCACTCCCAAGTTCGATGAGCTCCTGCAGCTGGGTGCCGCGCACGCGCACGAACGCGTACTCGGCGCCGACGAAGAACGCATTGGCGAGAAGCAGAAGGACGAACAGGAAGAGGGCGAATCCCGTCGCGCTCGGGTCCATCCGCACGGATTCTCGCACGTACCATTGGGCTCGATGAACGTGCGCGTGCGGCTCTTCGCGTCGGCACGCGAAGCCGCCGGCGTCGGGCATCTCGACCTCGACCTCCCCGACGGGCGCGCGGTGCGCGACGCCATCGCAGCGATCACCGCGCTGCATCCGCCGGTCGGCGGCATTCGGCAGATGGTCATCGCGAGGAACCGCGAATACGTCGGCCTCGACGA
>DASUSA010000169.1:0-2039 GCA_036375335.1 Candidatus Limnocylindria bacterium | reverse complement strand
ATGCGTCCGAGCGGGCGGCGGTCGACGGCCGCTCGGGATCTCGGAGGGACGTCCCGATGACCTACCGGGCCCTCGGCACCGCCAACGCGATCGCCTCGGGCGTGTTCGGGCTCGCCGCGCTCCTTGTGCCGACCGCGCTCGCCTCGCTCTACGCGATCACGTTCGACGGCGCTGCGGTGTACGTTGCCCGGCTCCTCGGCGGCTCGTACGTCGGCTACGCGATCGCGAGCTTCCTGACCCGCGACACGTCGGACCGAGCGACCCGGCGCGCGATCGCCGCGGCCAACGGCTTCGCCTGGGCCGCCGGCTGCGTCGTCTCGACGTTCGTCCAACTCCAGGGCTTGGCGAACGGGTTCGGCTGGGCGACGGCCGCCCTCGAGCTCGGCTTCGCGGTCGGGTGGATATGGACCTATCTCGCGGAGCGTCCGAGCCGCCCGGAGCCGCAGGGCGCGGCCGCACGGTGACAGCCGCGTGAGCGGTCGCGCCGCAGCGACGGTCGCGTGGGCTGCGGTCGCGATCGAGCTGGTGCTCATGGTCGCATCGCAGGTACTCGACTCGGGCGTCACCCTGCCGATCGAGCTCGACACGACCATCCCGAACGTCTTCTTCGTCTCGATCGTGAGCTTCGGTGCCCTCGGCGCGCTCATCCTCACCCGGCAACCAACGAACCGCTACGGCTGGCTGATGAGCGCCATCGCCTTGGCCCACGCGCTCGGGTATTTCGCCGCAGGCCTCGCCGGCTACTTGCTGTACCGCGACGCCGCTCCGGCCCCCGGCGGCGTCGGGGCGGCCTGGTTCTTCGTCTGGAGCGCCGCCGTCCACTACATCCCCTCGACCACCTTCGTGTTCCTGCTGTTCCCCGACGGCCGCCTGCCGTCCCGGCGCTGGCGCCCGCTCGTGGTGCTCACGCTCGTCTCGCTCGTCGCCGCGCCCATCGGCGTCGCCACGCTCGACGGTCCGCTCGCGGTGTTTCCCGCGTTCACGAATCCATTCGGCGTGCCGGGACCGGTGCCGCTCGCGCTCGTCGGGATCGGGACGATCCTCGGTGCGATCTGCGTCGTCGGCTCGGTCGCCTCGCTGTTCGCTCGATACCGCTCGGCGGCCGGGGTCGAGCGGCAGCAGCTGAAGTGGATCCTCTACGGCGCAGCGGCGTCGCTCGTCGTGGCGGTCGTGGTGCTCGGCCTGGGGATCCCGGTGACCTCGGCGGCGACGTATCTGAGCGCAGCGACCGTCGTCCTTGCCGCGGCCGCCGGTGTCGCGATCCTCCGCTACCACCTCTTCGACATCGATCTGCTCATCAACCGGACCCTCGTCTACGGCATCACGACCACCGGGATCGCGGCCGCGTTCCTCATCGGGATCGCCGTGCTGCAGGCGCTCGTGCGGCCGTTCACCGGTGGATCGGAGATCGCCGTCGCGGGCTCGACGCTCGCCAGCCTCGGGTTGGTCGGTCCGATCCGCCGGTGGGCCCAGGACGGCGTGGACCGGCGGTTCTACCGGGCGCGCTTCGATTCCGCGCGAACGGTCGATGAGTTCGCCGTGCGGCTGCGCGACCAGGTCGATCTCGACGCCGTCCGCAGCGACCTCCTCGCCACGGTCGCCCAGACGATGCAGCCGACCCACGCGAGCGTCTGGCTGCGCCTCCCCAGCCGTAACGATTCTCGGACGCCGGCGGCATAGAAAGGAGCCCAGATGATCTCGCTCACCAGGACCTTCCGGCGGGCCTTCGGCGGGCGGAGCGACGCCCCGACCGCCACGACCCGCGCTCCGAGCCGGGCGGGCGTGTTCGATGTGCCGCCGATCGACATCGCTGCGAACGACCCGATCCTTGCCTACTTCCATGCCGGATCAGGGGCGGTCGCGGTCGACGACCTCGAGCTCGATTCGCCGGCCGTCCGCGCGCTGCGGGAGGCCGGGGTGAAGCTGGTCGTCCCGCTGATCAGCCAGGGCGAGCTCATCGGGCTGCTCAACCTCGGACGCCGGCTCTCCGATCAGGACTACTCGACCGATGACCGCCGGCTGCTCGAGAAGCTCGCCGC
>DASUSA010000168.1:0-3999 GCA_036375335.1 Candidatus Limnocylindria bacterium | reverse complement strand
TGGGCGGCCTTGCCGTAGAACTCGAGGTCCACGCGGTTCGACGCGAGCGACGTGCGACCCGCGAGCGTGCGCGACGACGGATGGCACATCATCGCCACGTCGACGTCGGCGAAGCCGCCGGCGCGCACGAGCGCGACCTTGCCTCCGCCGCCCTCTTCGGCCGGCGTGCCGATCGCGGCCAGTCGTCCGGGCAGCTCGTCGAGCACCGCGCGGACGCCGATGGCCGCAGCGGTGCCCATCATCGCGATGAGGTTATGGCCGCAGGCGTGCCCGATGTCCGGCAGCGCGTCGTACTCGGTGAGGATCGCGACGGTCGGTCCCTTCGATCGGCCCGCCGCGTCGCCGCGGTACGCCGTCTCGATGTCCTTGTATGTGCGCTGCACCGTGAAGCCGTTCGCCGCGATGAAGTCCGTGAGCTTCGCCGCGGACTTGCGCTCCTGGTAGCCGATCTCCGGCTCGCCGTGCAGCGACAGCGACAGCTTGATGAGCGCGTCGCGGCGGTCATCGATGGCGCGGACGGCGCGCTCGCCGAGCGCCTTCGGATCGGTCACGCCGCACCGGTCCCGCGGTGGCCGTCGATGAGCGCCAGGATCACGCCGTCGAGCGCCCGGTCGGCCTCGGCGAACAGCGTCGCGGCTGGCTCCGGCTCGAGCGAGCGCCGGCGTGCGACGTTCGCGATCTCCGCGAGGAACCGGGCGCGGAAGAACAGGAACGCCTGCGTGGCCTCGCCGAGGGACAGGCCCTGCCGCTTCGCCTCGACTCCGTACTCGCGCCCGAGCGCCGCCGCCTGCTCCAGCTGAGGCGAGCGGCCTGGCCGCCGGCCCCGGTCGAGATGGCCGATGAGCAGGTCGCTCATGCGGATCCCGCGCTCGCGGAACCAGCGGAGCGACGCTTCGTCGAAGTGCCTGGTCCAATCCTGGCTCGCGAGGTCACTGCGGACGCGTTTCCGGAACTCGGTGGCGATGCGGTCCGGGGCTTCACCGATCACCGAGAGGGCTCGGCGCGGACGGGGCAGCATCAACTCGATCGACTCGCGGAGGAACCGGCGGTGGCCACCCGGCGTCTTCAGAACGTCGACCTTCCCGTTATCGGCCCAGCGCCGCAGCGTGTCGGGATCGACGCCGAGGATGCGGCTCGCTTCGCCGAGGGTGAGCCAGAGCGTGCCGGTCACGGGACCTCCGCGTCGAAGGATCGGTGGACACCAGCAAGCCTAGCCCGCTCAGTCGGCCGGCGTCGGCTCCGACTCCGCGGCCGACTCGATCGCCTCGGCCTCCTCCGTCGCGTCGCGGATGTCGTACTTCCGGAGCGGTCCGAGCGCGCTCACCACCACCGAGAGCACCCCGAGCACGCCAGCCGCCGCGAACGCCGCTGACGTGGAGTAGGCGGCGGCGATCGTCGACAGCAGCGCCGGCGACGCGGTGTTGCTGATGAGGATGAGCGTGCGGAACGCTCCATTCACCCGGCCGCGCAGCCGCGCCGGCACCTCGCGCTGGCGCGGGATGAACGCGTACACGATGTGCGCGCTCCAGGCGAGTTGACGGCCGGTCACGGCCAGGACGACCGTCTGCCACGACCGCGCGAAGGCCGCGGCGCCGCTCGAGAGGGCGGCGAGCGAGACGACGATGAGCATCGTGAGCCCAAGCGGACGTCCGCGCGCGAGACGCGGCGCGAACGCCGAGCCGAAGATCTGGATCACGCCGGTGAACGAGAGGGCAAGGCCGATGGTGACCGCGTCGAGCTTGTACTGCTCGCGGAGGACGAACAACAGGAGCGTGTTCATCCCCTGGCTGCCGAGGTTGCTGATGAACATGAGGACAAACAGCGCGCGGAGCACCGTGCTGCGCCAGATGAAGGTGAAGCCCTCACCGACCTCGCTCTTGACATTGGCCACGGTGAGCGGCGCGACCGTCGCCGGATCGACGTCATTCAGCGGCGGCATCCGGAGGAACACGATCAGCGAGGGCAGGTAGAGGAACGCGGACAACCAGAGTGCGTTCGCCGAGCCGTACACGCCGCCGAACGCGAGCGCACCCACGGCGACGCCACCGAGGCTCGGGCCGACGATGCGCGCGACCCGGTCGGCGGTGAGGTACGTCGCATTCGCGACGGTGAGCTCGTCCGGCTGGACGAGTGCCGGCACCACGCTGAAGTCCGAAGTGATGCCCCAGACGACCTCGAGGGTGCCGAGGACGAACGACACCCCGTAGAGCAGCCCGAGCGAGAACCACCCCAGCACGACCGAGATCGGAATGAACGCGGTGAAGATGAAGCTGAGGACGGTCGTGATCGCCAGGAGCCGGCGTTTCTCGGAGCGGTCGATAAGCGCGCCCGCAAACGCGCCGAACAGCACGTACGGCACGCTCTCGATGACCCGAAGGATCGCGGCGGCGCCAATGTCGTGGGTCAGGTCCAAGACGAGAAGCGGGAGCGCGAGCCGCATGATCTCGTCACCGATCGATCCCGACGTGACGGTTGCCGTGAACCACGCGAACCACTTGTGGCGAAGCGGCCCGGATCGCATGGTGGGACGATAGGGAGGAATGACCCGCGTCGTGTTCCTCTGCGGTCACAACGCCGCGCGGTCGCAGATGGCCGAGGGCTTTCTGCGTTCGATCGGGGGCGACCGGTTCGTCGCCGAGAGCGCCGGCACCGTCGCGAGCGAGCTCCATCCGCTGGCGGTGCGCGTCATGCGCGAGGCCGGCGTCGACATCTCGGGCCATCGGAGCAAGTCGATCGACGAGCTGGCCGGTCCGTTCGATGTGTGCGTCACGGTCTGCGACGCGAACTGTCCGATCCCGCCGCCCGCGACGCTGCAGCTGCGCTGGAAGTTCGCCGACCCGGCACAGGCACGCGGCAGCGAGGGTGATCGGCTCGCGGCATTCCGCACGGTGCGGGACGGCATCGAGCGGCGGGTCCGCGCGCTGGTCGCGCGGCTCGATGCGCATGCGGCCCCGCACATGCCTTCGTGAGTGACGATTCCCGTTGTAACGAGTGACACGGGGTCACTCGACCCGCCGGTCTTGGCACGGCCTCTGCCGAGCACGTGTTCGGCGCTCGCCGAAGACAATGAAGGAGGCTCGCAATGCAGGACAAGCAGGGTCAAGGCAGCCAGGGCGGATCGCAGCAGGGTGGCCAGGATGGCAAGAGCGGTTCCGGCCAGGACCAGACCGGCAAGCAGGGCGGACAAGGTGGACAGGGTGGCCAAGGCGGATCCCAGCCAGGCCAGGGTGGCCAGAGCAAGTCGGGCCAGGGCTCGAGCTCGGACAAATAGTTGAACCCCCAGGGTCCACTTCCGCCGCGGCCGGGCGAACACCCGCCGACCCAGGTGGAGCAGGGCAAGCAAGGTGGTCAGCCGATCGATCAGCCTCTTGCGCCGCGGCCATCGCCGCAGCCCGAGACGCCGAAGACGATCTGACCGCGACTGCCCCCCGACAACGACGAAGCGCCGGCAATCGCCGGCGCTTCCTCATTTATTGATTCAGGCCGCTCGCGTTCACCAAGCCTTGCAGCATCGCGAGGATCGCGATCCCCGCGATGATCGACGTCGCGACGAAGGCGGCGATGGCGCCGAGCGTCAACGCGATCGTCTGGCCAGTGGCCACTCGCGGGTCGAGGCGCTTCTCGAGGACGTTGTAGACGACCGACCCGATCTGGATCACCGAACGGGCGATGACGAACGCGCCCGCCGCGATCCCGGCCGCGACGACGAACCAAATGAGGATCGCGATCTCCATCGCGGCCTCAGGCCTTCACGATGCGATCGTAGTAGCCTCTCGCTCGATGGCCGCTCACGGCACGCCGCCCCAAAAGCCCGATCCGCAGTATCGAAAGCAGGATCACGTCATCTTCGCGGCACTCGCGCTGCCGATCTTCGCGGTGACATTCCTGATCATCGCGCTCGTCGTGACCTTGGGGCAGCGCTGACCGCGTCCTACCCCTTCGGCTCGATGTAGACCTCGTCGACGTAGCACCACATCCAGCTCTCGCCGCGCTCCATCG
>DASUSA010000167.1:0-5381 GCA_036375335.1 Candidatus Limnocylindria bacterium | reverse complement strand
TGCTCATCGTCCACCACCGGACCTGGCCCGAGATCGATCTGGAGCTTGCGCCGCAGAAGCTGGACCGACTGAAGGACAACGGCATCTCGTTGTACGGGGCGCACTCCGCGCTCGACGGCGCGGCGGGTTTCGGCAACCCCGACCTGCTCGCCGCGTCGCTCGGGGTCATCGTCCAGGAGCGCTTCCTGCCGTACCACGGCGGAATGGCCGGGATCGTCGGCCGGCACGACCGGACGTTCGCCCAGCTTGCCGAACGGATGCGCGACATCCTTGGTGTCCCGATCGAGGCGTGGGAGAACGTGCCAAGCTGCCGGCGCGTCGCGATCGCGACCGGTGGCGCCGGCAACACGACGATGCTCGAGGAAGCCAGCCAGCACGGCGCCGACACGTACGTCACCGGCGAGGGCAGCATGTACACGAAGCTCTACGCGCGCGAGCGGGGGATCAACCTGATCTTCGGCTCGCACTGGGCGACGGAAACGCTTGGCGTGAAGGCGCTCGCGTCGCAACTCGAGGAACGGTTCGGACTTCCGTGGGTGTTCATCGCCGAGCAAGAGGACATCCGCTAGCGCGCGAAGCGTTCCTCGCCGAGCATGAAGAATGTCCCGACCACTGCCGCGAGCGGAATGACCGCGATCACGGTCCACGCCGCGCTGAACCCGAGGCGCTCGATCGCGAGGCCCATGAGCGGGGCGCCGAGGACCGCCCCGAAGGTGCCGCCAGCCGCGGTCAGCGATTGCGCGGCGCCGGGCGCCCGCGGCAGCGATGCGGCCGCGGTGTTGAACACCGCGGCGTAGGGGAGCGAGACGCCGACGCCGACGGCGATCCCGCCGAGGAGCGCGACAGGCAGCGGTCGTCCAGGCCATGCGAGCAGCGCGAGGCCGGCGAGGTTGAGCACCTGCGACACGCGCATCAGCGCGACCGTCGTGATCTTCCGCCGGGCCACGAGCCATCCACCGAGCGGCCGCATGAACAATCCGGCGATGAGCAGGAACGCGCCGAGCGCGCCGGCCACGACGAGCGACGTGTCGAACTCGCGGAGGATGTACACGCTGATCCACGAGCCGGTCGCGAGCGCCAGACCGAAGCCGGCACCGTGCTGCACGAAGCACCACCACGAGTTGCCGTCACGGAGCGCGTCCGTGATGCTGCCCGGCGCGACCGCGCGGGGCACCGTCGGCGCGCGCCACGCGTACACGACGAGCACCGCGAGCAGCAGCGTGCTCGATGCGACGAACGCGCCGCGCCATCCGCCGAACGCCAGCGCGAGCGGCGGCATCACCTGCAGCCCGAGCGCGCTGCCCAGCGGGTACCCGGCGCCATAGAGGCCTTGGCCGAAGTGCGAGCGGGCGCCGGAGTACAGGCCCGCGATGTACCGCACGCCGCCGACGAAGGCCATCCCGCTGCCGATCCCGCCGACCGCTTTGGCGACGAGCAGGGTCTCGTACGTCGGGCCGACCGCGAAAAGCAGGTTCGACGCGAGCGCGAAGCCGACGCCAAGGACGTTCATGCGCTTGGCGCCGATGCGGTCCGCTAGCGTCGCGGTCGCGAGCATGGTCACCACCGCGCTGATGAAGAGCGCCGTGGGCAGGAGACCGGCCTGCACGTCGGTGATGCCGAGATCGGCCTTCAGCAACGGGACGAGCGCGGCCTGATCGGTGTACGTCAGGCCAACGGCGATCGCCGTCAGCGCCGCGAGGAGGACGCCGCCGGTCCGGTCGGTCAGGGCAGGCGGTCGTAGCCCGGGAGGGTGAGGAACTCGACGAATCGATCGGCGAGCGCGACCTCTTCGAAGAGTGCCAGCGCGTCGCCGAAGCGCCGGGCGGGGCCGTCGAGCCGCGCGACCTCGTCGCGCCCGATCGCGCGGATGGCGTCCTTCGTGATCGCGGTGCCCTCGATGGTCTTCGCACCGTGGTGGACCCACTGCCACACCTGCGAGCGCGAGATCTCCGCCGTCGCGGCGTCCTCCATGAGGTTGTAGATCGCGGCCGCGCCGATCCCGCGGAGCCAGGACTCGAGGTACTGGATGCCCACACTCACATTGCTCCGGACCCCGGCGTCGGTGATCGTGCCGCCCGGCACGCCCACCGCGCGGAGCTGCGCATCGGTGACGCCCACATCGTCGCGCGTGCGATCGAGCTGGTTGTGCTTCGCCCCGAGGACGCGGTCGAACTCCGCCATCGCAACCGGCACGAGATCGGGGTGCGCGACCCACGTGCCGTCGAAACCGTCGGTCGCCTCGCGGACCTTGTCTTCACGCACCTTCGCGAGCGCAAGGTCGTTCACCCGCGGATCCTTGCGCGTCGGGATGAAGGCGGCCATCCCGCCGAGCGCGAACGCTCCGCGTGCGTGGCACGTGCGCACGAGGAGCTCGGTGTAGGCGCGCATGAATGGCACGGTCATCGTGACCTGGGCCCGATCCGGCAGGAGGAAGTCCGACCGGTGATTGAACTTCTTGATGACGCTGAAGATGAAGTCCCAGCGGCCCGCGTTCAGCCCGCCGGAATGGTCGCGGAGCTCGTAGAGGATCTCGTCCATCTCAAACGCGGCGGGGAACGTCTCAACGAGCACGGTCGCCCTGATCGTGCCCTTCGGGATCCCGAGCTTCTCCTGCGCGCGCACGAAGATGTCGTTCCAGAGGCGGGCCTCGCGGTGGCTCTCGAGCTTCGGCAGGTAGAAGTACGGTCCGCTTCCGCGATCGATCAGCGCCTTCGTGTTGTGGAACAGGTACAGCCCGAAGTCCATCAGCGCGCCGGCGACCGGCGCGCGGTCCACCAGGAGGTGCTTCTCCGTAAGGTGCCAGCCCCGCGGCCGCACGACGAGGGTCGCGAGCGTGTCGTTCAGCGCGTACCGCTTGCCCTCGGGGCTGGTGAAGTCGATCTTCCGGCGGACCGCGTCCGCGAGGTTGACCTGGCCCGAGACCATGTTCTCCCACGTCGGGGTGTTCGCATCCTCGAAGTCGGCCATGTACACCGAGGCGCCGCAGTTCAGCGCGTTGATCACCATCTTCCGATCGGTCGGGCCGGTGATCTCGACCTTCCGGACCTTGAGATCCGGCGGCGCGGGCGCAACGCGCCACGCGCCGTCACGCACGGCGCGCGTCGTCGCGAGGAATCCGAGCTCGCCGCCCGCGCTGAGCTCGTCCTGTCTGGTCGCGCGCGCGGCGAGCAGCTGGCGCCGGGTCGGCTCGAAGGTGCGCGCAAGGTCGGCGACGAAGTCGAGCGCCGCGGGCGTGAGGATCTCCCCCGACCTCTCGACGCCGGCGCCGCGGACCTCGACGCCCTTCGTGATCGCCGTCGCCACGGCTCCTCCGTCTTGCGCGATGCGGAAGCCAAGCACCGCGATGCGCGACGCAGCCTCCGAGCGGCGCCATGGTACCCGCCTCCCATGGCCCCTGACCTTGGTCCTCCCCCGGCGACATATCCCCCTGCTGGAGACCCGACCGGCGCACCGGGCGCCTACAAACAGCCTGTGGAGCCGCTTCAGATCGTGCCTGCCACCCCTCCGGTGGAGGCGACCCTTCGCATCATGCTCAACAGCGTCCCGCACCTGATCGGCTGCGCCGTCGTGCGCCAGCCGGCTGGCCCGGACTCGGTTGCGGCGGAGGTCGGCCGGAATCCGTGGCTCTTCGATCGGCGGCTTACGACCCTCCAGCTTCCTGACGACACCCTGCCGGCGAACCGCGCGGTCGCCCTCGACTGGCCGGTGCCCTATCAGGCCGAATGGGTCGGCGTGCCGCCGCGGCTCCTCATCTCGCGGCTCGTGTCCGGCGAGCGCACGGTCGGCGTGCTCCTTGGGACGCTCGTCTCGCGAGAGCCGCTCAGCGCGCAGACCCGCGAAGCAATGGATCTGTCGTGCGAGCTCATCGCGTCCGCCATGGCGATGCACGCCGCCGCGGCGATCGCGGCTCCGTCCGACGCACCGGCAGCCGCCCAGCCGGCCGCGCCGGCGTACGTTGCGCCGTCCGCGGGCTCCTACTCGTCGACCGCAGCGCCCGTCTCACCCCGAGCAGCCGCGGGTATCGAGGTCATCGTCGCGCAGATCGCAGCCGCGGTGTCCGCGGTCGATGACGCGCGCGCGGCCGGCCGGATCCTTCGCGACGCGATGAACGAAGTGAGCGAAGCGTCGGCATTCGCGGTCGCGCTGTTCCACGCGGACCGGCCCGAGGTCGCGTACCGCTACAAGGTCGTCGGCGTGGATCCGGCCTCTAGCGATCTGGGCAAGCAACCCGTCGACGATTCACCGAGCTGCTTCGCGGTCCGCAATGCCGAGCGGTGGCACGCCTTTGACCGCGCGGTGACCGTTGGGGGCGAGCGCCGCCGCGTCGGCGTGCTGCAGGTCCCGCTCGCCGCCGGGAACGACTCCATCGGTGTGGTCACGCTGCAGACGTTCCGCGAGGGCGGATTCGCGTCCGGCGAGCTCGAGCTGATCGCGGCGATCGTGCAGGCCACGGTGCCGGCCTTCACGAAGGCCCGCGCGGCCGGACGCTTCCAGCCCGGCGCGGCACCTGCAACGGGGCAGCCCGCTGGGGCTGCGGCGCCCGAGACGACTCCGGTGGCTCCGACGTCCGCGGCGGTCGCGGAAACGACCGACGGCATCCTGGCGAGCCTGTTGGGGCAGCTGTCCGCGGCCGGCTTCCCGACGTCGTTCATCGTCGGCCTGGACCCGGAGGCCGGCATCCTCCGCGGCGATCGGGTGAGCGCGTCGGTCGAGGCGAATGGCATCGACCGGCTGCTCGGCATCTCGGACGGGCGGTTTCACATCAGCTCCGATGACCGGTACAACGCCATCGCCCGGGCCTGCCGCGAGGCACGGATCCTCAGTGCGCCCACGGTCCACGAGCTCATCCAGCCCGCGCACGACTGGAACGAGGCCACGCTCATCGAGCGGCTCGCCGGCGGCGGCCGCTCCGCGGTCGCGCCGATCGTCGTGAACGGCGACGTCGTCGGCGCGTTGGTCGCCGGGCCGCGCGCCGAGGACATTGGGCCGGCGGAGCTCGACCATCTCGGCTTCGTTGTCAACGCAGTTGGCGAGCGTCTCGCGGCCGCGTGGCGCGCGGCGACGCTCGGCGGCGCGACCGGCGTCGACGTTCCGGCTGAGGCGCTCCACGCCGCGCGATCGGAGCACGTCGCGTAGCTTCGCGCCCATAGACTCGGCCGCGTGATCGGCCCGGCGGCGTTCGCGACCATCGGTCTCCTCTTCCTGCTGAGCGCGATCCACGTGTTCACCGCGACGCTCTATCAGTCGTTGTTCGGGAAGCTGCCGAACACCACGCTCGGCGCGCTCGCCTTCGTGATCTTCGGGCTTTCGCTGCTGGCGGGCATCGTCGCGGGCCGGCTCGGGCCGCGCCGCTCGGTGGCGGTCACCGCGGCGGTCCTGGC
>DASUSA010000166.1:0-3806 GCA_036375335.1 Candidatus Limnocylindria bacterium | reverse complement strand
CGGGCAGTTCGAGCGCACGCTCATCATCGCCGAGGAAGGGTCCAGCGTTCACTACGTGGAAGGCTGTACCGCCCCGGTCTTCACGACGAACACGCTGCACAGCGCGGTCGTCGAGATCATCGTCAAGAAGGACGCCCGGGTTCGCTACACGACCATCCAGAACTGGAGCCACAACGTCTACAACCTCGTGACGAAGCGCGCGGTGGTCCAGGAGGGCGGCGTGATGGAGTGGATCGACGCCAACCTCGGCTCAAAGGTCACGATGAAGTACCCAAGCGTCTACCTCGTCGGCGAGCGTGCCCACGGTGAAGTCCTTTCGGTCGCATTTGCCGGTGACGGGCAGCACCAGGACGCCGGCGCGAAGATGATCCACGCCGCGCCGAACACGACCTCGCTTATCACGAGCAAAGGCATCAGCAAGGGCACGGGCATCCAGAGCTACCGCGGCCTCGTGAAGATCTACCCGGGCTGCAAGGGCGCGAAGAGCACCGTCCGCTGCGACGCGCTCATGCTGGACGACACCGCGCGGAGCTCGACCTACCCATACATGGAGGTCGACGAGGACGACGTGACCATCGGCCACGAAGCCTCCGTCTCCAAGATCGGCGAGGAGCAGCTGTTCTACCTGATGAGCCGCGGGATGACCGAGGCCGAGGGCACCGCGATGATCGTTAACGGCTTCATCGAGCCGATCGTGAAGACGCTGCCGATGGACTACGCGATCGAGATGAATCGCCTCATCACGCTGCAGATGCAGGGCGCCATCGGCTAGTGGCGGTGGCGATCGCACCCACGGCACTCCTGCCGCTCGATCGGTCGTCGGTCGAGCGGCTTTCGCGCCTGCGCAACGAGCCCGACTGGCTGCTTGAGTGGCGGCTCGCCGCGTTCGCGAAGCTGCGTCCGGAAGACTGGCCGACCGGCGCGGAGGAGGAGTGGCGGCGGTTCCCGCTCCGCGGCCTGCCGACGGGACCGCTCGTCGTGGATGAGCCGCCTGGGCCGCCGTCGTACTACAGCTCGGTCCCCGTCGACGCGGCGCACAACGGCGTCGTCTTCGACCGGTGGCAGGACGCCCTGAAGACCCATCCGGAGCTCGTCCGGCGCGCGCTCGGCACGAACGACGGCCTGGCGAGCCACGCCGCCTTCCGGGCGCTGAACGCCGCGGCGTTCGCGCACGGCAGCACATTCGTTTACGTGCCGGCCGGGGTTCAGGTCGAGCTGCCGCTGCAGGTCCAGAAGCACTGGGCCGCGGGAACCGGCGCCATCGTGTTCCGCACCGTCGTGATCGCCGAGCGGGGCAGCAGCGTGACGCTCGTGGAGGAGGTGACCTCCGACGGCGGGGGCAAGGGCCGGGTCGCCATCCCCGGTGTCGAGGTCATCGCCGGCGACGGCGCGCAAGTCCGGTACGTCGGTATCCAGCGCTTCGGCGACGACGTATGGGACCTCGGCTTCCAGCGCTACGTCTCGGGCCGAGACAGCACGATCGCAAGCTTCAACGTCCTGGTCGGCAGCCACAAGACGAAGCTCGGGTTGGACTCCGACATCAAAGGCGACGGGGCGACTGTGAAGCTCTACGGCCTGGTCGCCGCAGGCTCGGACCAGCGCATCGACGTGAACTCGCTCCAGCGCCTCGATGGGCGCGCGTCGACGAGCGACCTGCTCTACCTGTCGGCGCTCTACGAACGGGCACACGCGACCTACTACGGGGTCATTCGCGTCGAGCCCACGTCGCATGGCAGCGGCTCGTATCAGGAGTGCCGCAACATGCTGCTCTCCGACAAGGCCGGCGCCGACCCCATCCCAGTGCTCGAGATCCTCACGAACGACGTCGCGCGCTGTGGCCACGGCGCCACCGCCGGCCGGCTCGACGACCTCGAGCTGTTCTACGTCATGTCGCGCGGCCTCGATCGCGCGAGCGCCGAGCAGATGCTCGTCCGCGGGTTCTTCCAGCGCGTCATCAACGTCATCCCCGATCCGCAGGTCGGCGCCCGCGTGCTTGCGGCGCTCGCGCCGCGGATCGGCCGGATCGCCGAGCTCGAGGACGCCGCATGAACACCGAGGCGGCGCCCGCCGGGAGCATTGAAGGTCCGCGTTGGTGGCCGGTCGCCGGTGAGACCGATCTCGCGCCCGGCGAGGTCATGGTCGTCGGTGCCGAGGGCCGCTCCTTCGCCCTTGGGCGCACGGCTGACGGCCAGTGGGGCGCGATCGACAACGTCTGCACTCACGATGGGGGCACGCTCGGCGAGGGCGAGCTGGACGATCACTGCGTCGAGTGCCCGCGTCACGGTGCGCAGTTCGACCTCTTCACCGGGCAGGTGAAGGCGCTCCCGGCGGTCTTTCCGGTGAACGCGTATCCCGTTCGGCTTCGCGGCGGCGTCGTCGAGATCGACCTCGGGGTGAAGACGCGCGAGCTGGAGATCGGCTAGCGCTGGCATCGGCCCTGCAACCCCTGTCGGCAGCACACCAAGGGAGGTCGCAATGGAGCGCGAGGTCACCGAGAAGCGGACCACGATCAAGGACACGACCGTCCCGTCAGGGCAGACGACGAACGTGAACGTGCGGCCCGACGGCGGAGCCGACATACAGGTCAATGACCCGACTGTCGGCGACGAGGTCGTCGAAGAGACGACCACGACGACTCGCCGCACGCCCTAGGCAACGCGGTCCGGACGCCCTCCCGATATCCTCGTCGCTGGCGCAGTCCATCGGGAGTCCATCGGGAGGGTGTCCGTGATCAGCTCCGCCGCGCGCGACCGCGTGAAGCTCGCCGTCGACCAGCTCGAGGAGGCCTTCCACCGCTACGACGAGCGCTCGACCGCCGACAGCCTCGACAGCTATGAGGCCGCGTTGAATCGCGGCAAGG
This sequence comes from Candidatus Limnocylindria bacterium, assembly GCA_036375335.1. Lineage (GTDB taxonomy): Bacteria > Chloroflexota > Limnocylindria > P2-11E > P2-11E > UBA4735. The sequence continues at coordinate 946 of DASUSA010000166.1, read as the reverse complement.
CAATGGCCTTTCAGGAGGCCGCCCACTACCTCAAGTCCGCGCTTCACGACATCGACGTGAAGAGCCTCTAGTGATCACCGCGGTTGTGCTGATCAGCGCCGATCGCAATGCGATCCCGACGCTCGGCGAGGCGCTCGCTGCGGTCGACGGCGTGTCCGAGGTGTATTCGGTCACCGGCCCGATGGACTTCATCGCGATGGTCCGCGCCCGCGAGCACGACGAGCTCGCCGACATCGTCACCCGCCGGATCGGCCAGGTCCCCGGTGTCGTCCGCACCGACACCCACGTCGCGTTCAAGATGTACTCCCGCCACGACCTCGAATCGCTCTTCTCCATTGGAGCCGATCAGCCCGCGAAACGCGCCTAGACTCGCCTCGATGCAGGCCGTCGTCATGGCCGGCGGCGAGGGGAGCCGCCTCAGACCGCTGACGATCAACCGTCCGAAGCCGATGGTGTCGATCGTCAACAAGCCGTGCCTCGGGCACATCTTCGACCTCCTCAAGCGGCACGGCATCGAGGACGCGTTCGTCACCCTGCAGTACCTCGCGTCGGTGATCCAGGACAGCTACGGCGACGGCGGCGCCGTCGGCATGCGGCTCCGCTATAGCGTCGAGGAGACGCCCCTCGGCACCGGTGGATCGGTGCGGCAGATCGGCACCGCGCTCGACGACACGTTCCTGGTGATCTCCGGCGACGCGATGACCGACATCGACCTGTCAGCGGTCGTCGCGTTCCACAAGGAGCGCAAGGCCGCGGTCACGCTGACGCTCGTGCGGGTCTCGAACCCGCTGGAGTACGGCGTGGTGATCACGCAGCCGGACGGCCGGATCTCCAAGTTCCTGGAGAAGCCATCATGGGGCGAGGTTTTCTCGGACACGATCAACACCGGTATCTACGTGATCGAGCCGCGGGTGCTCGAGCGCTACGCGATCGGGGAGAAGTTCGA
>DASUSA010000165.1:0-15206 GCA_036375335.1 Candidatus Limnocylindria bacterium | reverse complement strand
GTCGCCCATCTGATCCTCCGGTACCAGCACTTCGAGGTCGACGATCGGCTCCAGGAGGTACGGCTGGGCCTCCTTGACGCAGTTCTGGAGCGCGAGCGATCCCGCGATCTTGAACGACATCTCGCTCGAGTCGACCGTGTGGAACGAGCCGTCGAACAGCGTCGCCTTGAAGTCGGATAGCGGATAGCCGGCGATCACGCCCTTCTCGGCCTGCTCGCGCACGCCCTTCTCCACGGCGGGAAAGAAGTTCTTCGGCACCGAGCCGCCCACGACGCGCGTGGCGTACACGACGCCGCTTCCCGGCGGGAGCGGCTCGATCTCGAGCCACGCGTCGCCGAACTGGCCGTGGCCGCCGGTCTGCCGCTTGTAGCGGCCCTGGGCCGAGGCCTTCGCGCGGATCGATTCGCGGTACGGCACGCGCGGGGTGCGGGTGTCCACCTGCACGCCGAACTTGTCCTTCAGGTGATGGACGGCGACCTCGATCGCCGACTCTCCGACCGCCGAGAGGATCGTCTCGTGCGTCGCGTCGTCGCGGCGCACGTGCAGGGTCGGGTCCTCGTCGATGAGCTTGTGGAGGGCGGTGCCCAGCTTGTCCAGGTCGGCCTTGCTCGACGGCTCGATCGCGACGCTGAACGACGGATCCGGGAACGAGATCGGCGCGAGCTCGATCGGCGCGTCCTTCTCGGTCAGGGTCGAGTTCGTATTCGAGGCCGCGAGCTTGGGGATCGCGCAGATGTCGCCGGCCGTCACGGCCTCGGCCAGCTCCTGCTCCTTCCCGCGGAGGAAGAAGATCTGGCCGACGCGTTCGGCCTCCTTCTTGGTCGCGTCGTAGACCTGCGTGTTGTGGTGCAGCGTCCCGCTGTACACGCGGACGTAGCTGAGCTTGCCCACGAAGGGATCGGCGAGCGTCTTGAAGACGAACGCAGAGAGCTTCTCGTCCGCGGACACCTTGCGCGCGATCTCCTTGCCGCCCGCGTCGGTGCCCACGACCGCTCCGGTCTCGGCGGGAGAGGGGAGCATCTGCACGATCGCCGACAGCAGCCCGGCGAAGCCCACGCGCTTCGTGGCCGAGGACGCGACGACCGGCACGACGTCGCCGGCGCGCACAGCCGCGTGCAGCGCGTCGCGGAGCTCCTCATAGGTCAGCTCCGTGCCTTCGAGATACCGGTTCATCAGGTCTTCGTTGGTTTCGACGATCGCCTCGACCAGCTGGCGCTGGTAGTCGCCCACCCGCTCCTTCTCGCTCTCCGGGAGCTCGCCGATCGGGTCCTTGGGGCCCTTCAGGAGCTGCCCGTGGAGGAGGTCGATCGTGGCGGAGATGTCCTGGTGGATGCCGACCGGCATGTGGAGGGGTACGACCTTGATGCCGTAGGCCTCGCGCAGGCCCTTCATGACCTCATCGAAGTCGGCGTTCTCGCGGTCGAGACGGCCCACCACGACGATCCGGGGTGTCTTGGCGGCCTCGAGCTCGTCCCAGACGCTCTGGGTGCCCACTTGGATGCCGGCGGAGCCGTCGACCACGACGATGGCCGCGTCGGCCACGCGGAGCGCTGCGTGCTGGTCACCCGCGAAGTCGGCGAAACCGGGCGTGTCGAGGAGGTTGATCTTCGTGCCCTCGTGGGTGAACGAGGCGAGGGCCATGTTGATGGTGATGCGGCGCTTGTGCTCCTCGGGATCGGTATCGAGGATGCTCGTTCCGTCGTCGACCTTGCCCAGCCGCGTCGTCGCGCCGACAAGATGGAGCAAGGTCTCGACGAGCGTCGTCTTCCCGGAGCCGCCGTGACCGGTGACCGCGACGTTGCGGATGCGATCGGGTGCGACTGAAGCCATTTGCTCACTCCCCTGAATGAATGGCTGTCCGCATAGTATTCACACCGATGTCCGGACATTCCAAATGGTCCCAGATCAAGCGCCAGAAGGGCGCCAATGACGTCAAACGCGGCGCGATCTTCACCAAGATGACCCGCGAGATCATGCTCGCGGCCCGCGAGGGCGGAGGCGATCCGGACGGCAATTTCCGGCTGCGCCTGGCGATGGACCGAGCCCGTGCGGTGAACGTGCCGCTCGCGAACATCCAGCGGGCGATCGACCGGGCGACGGTGGGCGCGGACGGCGCACAGGTCGAGAGCATCGTGTACGAGGGCTACGGCCCGGGCGGCGTCTCGATCATGGTCGAGGCCGCGACCGACAGCCGGAACCGCACAGCGGCCGAGGTGCGCGCGGCGTTCACCCGCCACAACGGCAAGCTCGGCGAATCGGGGTCGGTGCAGTGGCTGTTCGAGCAGAAGGGCATCGTCGAGATCGAAGCCGGGACGCGCGATCCCGACGAGATCGAGCTTCTGGCCATCGACGCCGGCGCTGAGGATGTCGAGCGCGACGGCAGCCTCGTGACGGTCTACACGGCGCCGAACCGGTTCGAGGTGGTCAAGAAGGCGCTCGAGGCGCAGAAGCTGAAGATCGTCGAGGCGGAGGTCTCGATGCGCCCGTCGAACACCGTGCGGCTCGAAGGCGATCAGGCGAAGAAGGTCATCGGCCTCGTCGAGGCGCTCGAGGATCTGGATGACGTCCAGAAGGTGCACGCGAACTTCGACGTGCCGGAGGAAGTCCTCGAGACCGCCTAGCGTCATCCTGGGCATTGATCCCGGGACGACCGGCATGGGCTACGCGTTGCTGGACGCCGCGACCGATCCCCCGACCATCCTCGATTGCGGCCTGGTCCCGGTGCTGCCCTCGGCATCGCCGGCCGATCGGCTCCTTGCGATCGCGAATTCGCTCGACGCGCTGATCGCGCGCTATGTCCCGACGACGCTGGCCCTGGAGCGCCTGTACTTCAACAAGAACGCGAAGACGGCGATGCGCGTCGCCGAGGCTCGCGGGGTCGCCATGTTGTGCGCCGCTCGGGCCAGACTCAGCGTCGCCGAGTACACGCCGCAGGAGGTGAAGCTCTCGGTGACAGGCACCGGCAGCGCCGACAAACAGCAGGTGCAACGGATGCTGACCCTCGTGCTCGCGCTCGACCAGGCGATCACCCAGGACAACATCGCCGACGCGGTCGCGATCGCCCTCGCTCATGTCCAGCGCGTGCGCTTTGGCGCCGCCGTCGCGCTCGCATCCACGTGATCGCATCGGTCCGCGGAAAGATCCTCGCCCGAGGGCCTGATCATGTCGTCGTCGAAACTGGCGGCGTCGGCTACAAGGTGTTCGTGCCCCGGCATCCGGCCGGGGACGATGCGCTGCTCCACACCCACCAGGTCGTGCGCGAGGACGGGCAATTCCTGTTCGGCTTCGAGACCCGCGAGGAGCTAGCGCTGTTCGAGCTGATCATCGGTGTCTCGGGTGTCGGCCCGCGAGCCGCGCTCGCGATCTTGTCCGTCGCACGGCCGGCTGACGTCGCCGCCGCCATCGCCGCGGGGGACGCGGCGACCCTAGCGAAGGCACCCGGGGTCGGGAAGAAGACCGCCGAGCGCGTAATCGTCGACCTGCGCTCGAAGGTCGGCCGAGTGGCCGTGGGGCCGGGGGCGGGGGAGCTCGCATCCCCGGATGAGGCGATCGCCGCACTCCGGGCGCTTGGCTATACGCTCGCGGAGGCCGAGCAGGCCCTCCGAGGCGTGCCACCCCCCGGGAAGGCGTCGACCGAGGAGCGTCTGGCAACGGCCCTTCGGGGCCGCTGACCGGGGAAAGGAGTGCGGACCATGGCGTTCTGGCGCACCGACGACGGCCAGGGCCTTGTCGAATATGCACTCATCATCGCCGTCATCGCGATCGCCGTGATTGTGGCGATGCTGTTCTTCCGTGATCAGCTCACGAACCTGTTCTCGAGTATCGGTAACAACCTCACATAGGAGTACGGGGCCACCAGCCGGTCGGCGTAGTACGGGCCTAGTACGGAAGGACGCCTAGCCGCCCCGCGTCAGGGCGGTTAGGAAGGACGTGGAGAAAGGGGCCGATCCGGGACGCGGGAAGGAGCGTTTCCGTGCCATTCTGGCGCACCGACGACGGCCAGGGCCTCGTCGAATATGCACTCATCATCGCCGTCATCGCCATCGCCGTGATCGTGGCGATGGTCTTCTTCAGGGGCCAGCTGCAAAACGAGTTCTCGAACATCGGCAACAACCTCACGTAGTACGCGACCCGGCCGGCCCCCTTTCTCCAGCTTGGGTCCGGCCGGCGGTCGCCTGAATAGGCGCGCGTAAGGCCACTGTCACCATTTGGTACACTCTCTCTTGGCACGCGGGGCCGTCCCCGGTGTGCCGCTCGAGCCGTGAAGGTGGGGCGACGACCCACCTTTTTTGTCGCCGGAAACGGCCGAGCAAGATGAAGAAGGGGAGAGCGTGCCATGAACCGAGAACTCGTGACCGGTCTCGCGCAGCTCTCCGCCGAAAAGGGCCTCCCCAAAGAGGTCGTGAGCGACATCATCGCCCGGGCGATTAAGCGGGCGTACGGCGCCGAAGAGAACATCGACGTCAAGGTCGACGTCCAGACCGGCGCGTTCAAGGTGTTCCTGCTCAAGACCGTCGTCGACAAGGTCGAAGACCCGAAGCTCCAGATTCAAATCGACGCCGCCCGCCGGATGAAGCCGGACGTGGCCCTCGGGGACACGATCCCGCTCGAGGAATCCGCCGCGGCGCTCGGCCGCATCGGCGCGCAAACCGCAAAGCAGGTCATCCAGCAGTCGCTGCGTGAGGCCGAGCGTGAGCAGGTCTATGCGGAGTACGCGGACCGCGAGGGCGACATCATCAACGGCCAGATCGAGCGGTTCGAGGCCGGTGCCGCGATCTTCGAGCTCGGCAAGGCGAAGGCGATCCTGCCGCGCAGCGAGCAGGCCCCGCACGAGCGCTACTTCGTCGGGCAGCACCGCAAGGTGCTCGTGCTCGAGGTGCGCCGGTCGATCCACGGGCCGCAGATCATCGTGAGCCGCGCGCATCGCGGCCTCGTGAAGCGGCTGTTCGAGCTCGAGGTGCCGGAGATCTATCACGGACAGGTGGAGATCACGGGCATCGCGCGCGAGGCCGGATCGCGGACGAAGATCGCCGTGCGCTCGCGCCAGCCTGGGCTGGACCCGGTGGGCGCATGCGTCGGTCAGCGCGGCCTGCGCGTCCAGGCGATCAGCAACGAACTGGGCGGCGAGCGGGTCGAGGTCATCCAGTACGACGAGAAGGCCGAGGAGTTCGTGAAGAACGCGCTCTCGCCCTCGCCCGTCATCCGCGTGGACATCGTGGTCGACGAGAAGACCGCATACGTCGTGGTGCCGGACCGCTACCTGTCGCTCGCGATCGGCAAGGAAGGTCAGAACGCCCGGCTCGCTGCCAAGCTCACCGGCTGGCGCATCGACATCCGCAGCGAGTCCGAGGTCCGAGCGGAGGCCGAGCCGGAGCCGGAGCCCGAGCCCGTGGTCGTCGAGGCCGAGGCCGCCGCGCCGGCGGTCGAGGAGGACCAGGAGGCGATTCGCCACGACCTCGTGGCCGAGGTCGAGGCGGAGTCGCTGGCGGCGGACGAGGACGAGCTCGAGGACGAGGACCGCGCCCTGCTCGGCGGCAAGAAGAAGAAGGATCGTCGCTAGGGACGTCCCGCAGCGGACCTGCGTGGCGTGCCGTCAGGTCAAGGCGAAGCGCGAGCTCATCCGGGTCGTCCGGGACGCGGACGGCACGGTCTCGGTGGACCTTCGGGGCAAGTCGCCGGGGCGCGGAGCGTATCTCTGCCCCAACGACGCGTGCCTCGCGCGCGGCATCGATGATGGCTCGCTCGGGCGGGCCCTCGAAGTGACGATCGACGAGGCGACGAAGCAACGGCTGCGGGACGAGCTCGCGGCCGGAGCGGAAAGTAGGAGGACAGCCTGATGCCGAAGGCAAGACCGCGGCGGTTCCCGCCGCAACGTGGACCCCGCCCGCGCCGCCGGCCCTCGCGCGGGAACACCGCGCCACAGGCGCCCGTCGCCGAGGCGCCGACGGCGGTCGCGGTCCTCCCGGAGGGCGGCGCGCCGGTCTCGCTGCCCAAGACCATGCAGGTGGGCGAGCTCGCGCAGACGCTCGATCTGTCGATCGTCGACGTCATTCGCGCCCTCGTGAACATGGGCGTCATGGCGACGATCAACCAGACCATCGACTTCGAGACCGCGTCGCTCGTCGCGGGTGAGCTCGGGCTGGAGGTCGTCCCGGAGGAGGAGATCGCGGCTCCGGTCGAAGAGACCGAGGAGCTGGCCCCCGTCGGCAAAGAGATCCTCTGGACCGACGACGACGAGACCAAGATGATCACGCGCCCGCCGGTCGTCACAATCGTCGGCCACGTCGATCACGGCAAGACGAGCCTGCTCGACGCGATCCGTGAAACGAACGTGACGGCGCGCGAGGCGGGTGGGATCACCCAGCACATCGGCGCGTACCAGATCGAACACTCCGGCCGGAAGGTCACCTTCCTCGACACGCCCGGCCACGAGGCGTTCACCGCGATGCGCGCCCGCGGCGCGCAGGTCGCCGACGTCGCGATCCTCGTCGTCGCGGCGGACGACGGCGTCCAGCCGCAGACCATCGAAGCGATCTCCCATGTGAAGGCCGCGGGCGTCCCGATGGTCGTCGCGCTCAACAAGATCGACAAGGCCGACGCGAACCCCGACCACGTGAAGGGCCAGCTCGCCGAGCACGCCGTCACCGTTGAGGAGTACGGCGGCGACACCCCGATCGTGCCGGTGTCCGCGCGCACGAAGCAGGGGCTGCAGGACCTCATCGACGTGGTCTTGCTGGTGGCGGATGTCGCCGATCTCAAGGCGAACCCCGACCGCCCGGCCATCGGCCGGGTCATCGAGGCGCACATGGACAAAAGTCGCGGCCCGATCGCGACGGTGCTCGTGCAGACTGGCACGCTCGAGCGCGGCGACCTCATCGTCGTCGGGAAGCTGTTCGGCAAGGTCCGCGCGATGACCGACGACAAGGGCAAGAACGTCGGTCGCGCCGAGCCATCGCGCCCGGTGCTCATCCTCGGCCTTCCGGACGTTCCCGAGGCGGGCGACGTGCTCCGGGCGGTCGCCGATGAGAAGACTGGCAAGGCCCTCGCGGATCGCAATGCCCGCGAGCGCGCGGCGGCGGCCGGAGGCGAGCGTCCTGCGACGCTCGACGAGATGTTCGCGCAGGTCAAGGAGGGCAAGGCCAAGGAGCTGAAGCTCGTCCTCAAGGCGGACGTGCAGGGCTCGCTCGAGGCGATCAAGGGTGCCCTGGCGAAGGTCCCCCAAGACGAGGTCGCACTCGTGGTCATCCACGACGCCGTCGGCGACATCAGCGAATCCGACGTGACGCTCGCCGCCGCTTCCGGTGCGGTCGTCATCGGGTTCAACAACAAGATCGACGTCCCGGCCAAGCGCGCGGCCGAGCAGACCAAGGTCGACGTCCGTCAGTACAAGGTCATCTACGAGCTCCTCGACGACATGCAGAAGGCGCTCACCGGAATGCTCGAGCCGGAGATGGTCGAGAGCGTCCTCGGGCACGCCGAGGTCCGCCAGATCTTCACCGCCAACAAGACGACGATCGCGGGCTGCATGGTGTCCGACGGCGTCATCCGCCGCGGCACGCAGGCCCGGCTGCTCCGGGGCCAAGAGCCTGCCTGGGAGGGGACCATCGCGACGCTCCGCCGGGTGAAGGACGACGTCCGCGAAGTCGCGGCCGGGCTCGAGTGCGGCATCGTGCTCGACGGCCACAACGACGTGCAGGTCGGCGACATCATCGAGGCGTTCGTCGTCCAAGCGAAACCGCGCTAGCCATGGCGTACCGGCGCGCGGATCGGGTCAATGCCCTGCTGCAGCGTGAGCTCGCCACGCTGATCAGCGAAGAGTTGCGCGACCCGCGCATCGCGTTCCCGACCGTGACGAGCGTGGAGACGACGGCGGACCTCAAGACGGCGAAGGTCTTCGTGAGCGTGCTCGGCGATGCCGACGCGGTCGCCAGCACGATGCGGGCGCTGAACGAGGCTCGCCCATTCATCCGCCGCGAGGTCGGGGAGCGGACTGACCTCCGGTTCGTGCCGCAGATCGAGTTCGTGTCCGACACCTCGGCAGCCCGAGCTGCGCGCATCTCGCAGCTCCTCCGCGAAGCCACAGGGAATCGATGAACGCGGTCGTCGACGCGCTCCGCGCGGCCGGTCGCATCGCGCTCGTCTCGCACCGCGATCCGGACCCGGACACCATCGGCTCGTCGCTGGCCCTTGGGCTCGCGCTCGAGCGGATGGGGAAGCGGGTCTCGTGGCATTGCGCCGATCCGGTCCCCGAGGCCATCCGATTCCTCGCGTCCGCCGACCAGGTGACGCAGGAGCCCCCACCGAGCGACGTCGACCTCATCGTCTGCCTCGACTTCGGCGAGCCGGAGCGGGCCAAGTTCGCGCTGCCCGCGGGGCCGAAGATCGCCGACATCGACCACCACGCCACGAACACCGCGTTCGGTGACGCGAACTTCGTCGACGTGACCAGCGCCGCCACCGGCGAGATGGTCGGCCGGGTGATCGACGCCCTCGGCGTCGGTTGGACGTCGGACATGGCAACCGCCGCACTCATCGCGATCATGACCGACACCGGGTCGTTCCAGTTCCCGAACACCGATACGCGCGCGCTCGAGCGCGCGGCGATGCTGCGAGGCGCCGGCGCGGACCTGCAATCGATCACCTACAACGTGTTCCGCAACAAGCGGTTCGAGGCCCTCAAGCTCTGGGGGTTCGCATTCTCGCGCCTGGTCCGCGAATCGGATGGGCTGCTCGTGTGGACCTGGATCGAGAACGACGACCTGGCACACGCCGGCGCCCTCGAGGAAGATCTCTCCGGCCTCGTGGAGCAGATCGCCCGGAGTAAGGGCATGCGCGTCGCACTGCTGTTCAGCGGCACCACCGGCCCGGTCAAGGTCTCGTGCCGTACCTCGGCATCGGCCCCGTCCGTCGACGCGGCGGCGCTCATGGCGGGCTTCGGTGGCGGCGGACACGTCCGCGCCGCCGGCGCGCTCATTCTCGGCACCGATCACGCCGCGATCCGCGAGCGCGTGCTCGGCGCGGCGCGCGACGCGCTCGACCGCGCTCGACAGCCCGCGTGATCGAGACCCCCTCCGGGGTCCTGCCGATCGACAAACCGCTGGGCTGGACCTCGTTCGACGTCGTCGCGGTCGCCCGGCGGTCACTCGGCGCGAAACGCGTGGGCCACGGTGGCACGCTGGATCCGCTTGCGACCGGCGTGCTGCCGCTGCTCGTCGGCAGCGCGACGAAGTTCGCCGACCGGCTGCACACGGCATCCAAGGTCTACGCGGCGCTCGTCACCTTCGGACGGGAGACCGCGACCGACGACCGCGAGGGCGCCGCGACGCGCGAGGCCGAAGTGCCTTCCGTGACGCGCGACGAGCTCGAGGCCATGCTCGAGGCGTTCCGTGGCGCGCAGGCCCAGGTGCCGCCGGCGTACGCGGCCGTCAAGGTGGACGGCCGGCGGGCGTACGCGCGTGCGCGAAGCGGCGAGACGGTCGAGCTCGCGGCCCGGACCATCACCGTGGAGCGCCTGGCGATCGCGACCTGGGAGCCACCGGACCTGCGCCTGCTCGTCGTCTGCTCGACGGGGACGTACATCCGTTCGCTCGCCCGGGATATCGGCCGCGCCGCTGGGTCCGCCGCGCATCTCGGTGGCCTGCGCCGGCTGGCCGTCGGCGCGCTCACGGTCGACGACGCGGAGAGCGTCGAGCGACTCCGCGGCACGCCCGATGCGATGGTCCTCATGGTGCCGGACGACCGTATCCTCCCTCTGGCGGAGCGGTTCCGCGAGGCACCGGCCGCAGAGCTCGTCGTGGCGACATGGGGGCGGTCCGAATGATCATCCGGGGTGCGGAACGGGCGGCGCGCTGGCTGCTCGAAGCGTGGCGCGGACTCTCGGTCGATGCGAGGGTCGTGGGGACCGTCGCGGTCGCGAACTGGCTGCTGCTGTTCGCCAATCACACGACCGTGGCCGCGACCAGCGATCAGACCCTCTGGCGGCTGTTTCCCGGCATCGGCGGCCCGATCTTCCTGGCTGTCGCCGGAGCGGTCGCGTTCAGCTACCCATTCCGCGACCGCCGCCAAGGGGCATCGTTCACCCCGCGCGGTCGGTGGCTGCACCTTGCGCTGATCCTCGCCGTCTTCGTGATCGTCCCGACGATCGCATCGATCGCGCTTCGCGAGACCGGCAAGCCGTACACGTACATCCACGACGGAGCGCTGATGATCGAGGAGGCGGCGCGCAAGCTGCTGGGCGGTCACAACCCGTATGCAACCGACTACCTGGACACGCCGCTCTACTACTGGCCGATGGTGAACAACCCCGCGCTCTACCACCTCACGTACTTCCCGTTCCTGTTCCTGATCACGGTGCCGTTCGTGTGGGCGTTCGACCACCTCGGCATCTTCTGGGATCAGCGCTACCTGTACCTGCCCGCGTTCGTGGCGACGCTCGCGATCCTGCCGCTGCTCGTGAAACGGACGGATCACCGGATCGGACTGGTGGCGCTGGTCGGACTCAACCCGCAGCTGTTCCCCTTCGTGGTCGAGGGACGCAACGACTTCTTCGTGCTGTTCTTCCTGTTCGCAGGGATCGCGCTGCTGCAGCGGGAGCGCCGATCGTGGGCCTCGCTCGCGATCGCGGCCGCTGCCGCGGCGAAGCTCCATGCGCTGTTCTTGCTGCCGTTCCTCGCCGTCTATCTCATCGCGACGCGCAAGCCGAAGACGCTGGGCCAGGCCGCGCGAGCACTGGTACCGACCGTCCCCGCGCTGGTCTTCCTCGCGATCACGTTCCTGCCGTTCCTCGTGAACGACTGGGGCGCGTTCTACGACGACGTGGTCCGCTACAACGCCGGCGGCGCGGCCTGGACGTATCCGATCTCGGGGATGGGCTTCTCCGCGTTCCTGTTGTGGCTCGGGGCGATCGAGTACCGGCAGGCCGACTTCCCGTTCGCCGCGATCGAACTCGCCGTCGCGACGCCGATCGCCCTCTACACGCTCTACCGGCTCTGGCGGCTGCCCACGATCGCTGTGATGCTCGGCGGGTACGCCCTGACCCTGCTCGCATTCCTGTTCTTCGGTCGCTACTTCCAGGGCAACTACCTTGGCTACATCCTCGCCGTCGCGTCGCCCGTCCCGCTGCTCCTGCGCGAGGCCCGGCCGGTCCGCCGTCCGAAGCGCCGACGGGCGATCCCTGCACGTGTGACCCAGCCCGCCCCGGCATCAGCGGCGATCGGCCTCACGACGGGCACGGCCGAGGCGCGGAGCGTCGAATAGTCCTTCACGACTTCACCGGTTGGCCGAAGGGTCCGTTGCACCTCGCGGTCGGCGTCTTCGATGGGGTCCACCTCGGCCATCAGGCGCTCATCCGCGGTCTCGTCGGCGGCGCGCAGGCCGCGGGTGCGACGCCGGTCGCCGCGACGTTCGATCCGCTGCCCGCCCAGGTGCTCGCGCAAGATCCGCCGCAGTCGACTCTCGCCGACGCGCCGGAGCGCGCCGCGCTCCTCGTGCACGCGGGCGCGCGCGCCGTGATCGTCTTTACTTTCGACAAGGCCTTCTCGCAGCAATCCGCCGAGGTGTTCATCGAGCGGGTAACGAGCGCCGGCGACGTCCAACGGATCGTCGTCGGGCCAGACTTCCAATTCGGCCACGGCCGCGAGGGCGCGGTCCCCGCCCTCCGGACCCTGGGCGAGCGGTACGGCTTCGCGGTGACCATCGTCCAGCCGATCGCCCTTGGCGGCGCGGTCGTGAGCTCGACCCGGATCCGGCAGGCGTTGCGCGAGGGTGACCTCGACACCGCGCAGGCCCTCCTCGGCCGACCGTATTCGGTGACCGGCACCATCGTCCGGGGCGAGCAGCGGGGCCGCTCGCTGGGCTTCCCAACGATCAATGTCGCACCGCCGCCGGACAAGCTGCTACCGCACGACGGGATCTACGCGACCTGGGTCATGCTTGGCGATACGCGCCATCGCGCGGCGTCGAGCCTGGGTGTGCGGCCCACGTTCGGCGGCGGGCCGCGCAAGCTCGAGGCGTTCATCCTCGATTTCAGCGAGGAGGTCTACGGGCAGCAGGCCACCGTCGCCTTCGTCGAGCGCCTGCGCGACGAGATCCGGTTCGACAGCGCGGATGACCTCGCGAAGCAGATCGCGAAGGATGTGCAGCAGACCCGGCTGGCGCTCCGCTGATATGTACGGGCTGCACGGGAAGCTCCTCGCGAAGGCCGGTCAGCGCGACGCGCTCGTCGCGTTGCTCCTCGAGGCGTCGAGCGGCGGCAGGATGCCCGGTTGCCGTTTGTACATCGTGAGCGAGGTCCCGGCCGAGCCGGACGCGATCTCGATCCTCGAGGTATGGGACGACAAGGCCGCGCATGACGCGTCGCTCCAGCTCGAGAGCGTCCGATCGGTCATCGCGAAGGGCCGCCCGCTCATCGCGGGGATGGGGGAGTCGGTCGAGCTACGCCCCGTCGGCGGGCAGGGCCTGGACTGACCCGGCGGGCATCGCGAGGTAGCGCTCGGCGTGTCCGAGCGGGCTGAACAGCCGGAAGTACAACGGGATGAGGAAGGTGAGCACGCCGATGACGGCGTAGACCAGCTGAACGTCGCGCGTCCGCTCGACGGCAAGCCCGCCACCGATCGCGCCGATCGGGTTCGCCGACCACGCGAGCACCATCGCAATGGTGATGATCCGGCCGAGCAGGTGATTGGGGACGATCGCCTGGCGGAGGCTGCCGGTGTTGATGTTGAACATCGTCCCGAGTCCCGAGCTCAGGCCCCAGCATGCGACGGCCACGAGGAACGTGGGCGCGTAGGCGAGGCCGATCGTGAGCAGTCCCGAGACCATGAGCGCGCCGAGCGCGACGTTCCCGAAGCTCCACCGCCTCCGCAGCGGGCCCGCGGCGAGCGAGAACAGCACCACGCCGACCCCGCCGGCGGCGAAGAGCAGCCCGATCTCCGAGTCCGTCGCGGCGTAGCGCTCCTTCGCGAGGAGGACGAGCTGCGCGAACGCGGTCACCGACACGAGGTTGACGAGGGCCATCATCGCGGAGATGTTCCGCAGCACGGGGTGCCGGAGCACGTAGCGGAGCCCCTCGACGATGTCCTGGCGGATCGTCGTGCTCCGCCGTGCGGTGAGCGGCCCGTTGAACGGCCGGCGGATGAACGACAGCGCGATCGCCGATACGACGAAGGTGGCGGCATCGACGACGAGCAGCTGGTCCACCGGCAGCACAACCAGCAGCGCACCGGCCACGAGCGGGCCGAGCACGCTCGCCCCGGCGAACGTGGCCTGAATCCGTCCGTTGGCCGTGACGAGGTCGGCCTGGTCGACCAGGCTCGGGATCGCGCCGAAGGCCGCGGCCTCGAAGAAGATCCCGAGGGTGGACGTGATGAACACCACCGCGAGGATCCACCACACGCTGAGCACGCCGGCGAGCGCGGCGACCGGCACCGATCCGACCGCGGCCATGCTCAGGACGTCGGTCACGATCATCAGGCGCCGCCGGTCGGTGCGGTCGGTCCAGGCGCCGATGAGCAGCCCGAACAGGAGGTGGGGGACCGTGAACAGCGCCGCGCTCGCGGCGAGGTAGATCGCCGAGCCGGTGAGCTTGAACACGAGGAGCGGGATCGCGAACTGCGTGAACGACGAGCCGAACGCGGAGATCGTCTCGCCGACCCAGAAGCGCCAGAAGTCGCGGTTCACCCGAACGATGCTACCGACGCAGATCGCCGATGTCGGCCCCGCCGACGTGGAGTGTGCCGGAGGACACGGTCGCGAGGTCGAGAGCGGTCCCGCCGGGCAAGCCAACACTGTCCGTGATGGTCACGCCGAAGGGCCGCGCGGCCGGCTCGTAGATGACGACGGTCGTGGGACCGGCGATCGGGAGGTCATACGTTCCCGAGGCGGCCGTGTTGCTGTACCGGACCACGCGATCGGGAAGGTAGTAGCTCGCGACCAGGACCTCGGCGGCCGCGAGCACGACCGAGTTCTGCGGTGCGTGGTCGCGAATCCACGAGGTCTTCTCGACGGTGGCCCGATCGTGCGCGATGAGCGAAGCGCGGGAGAACACCGGATGGTCGCCGGCCATGAACAGCGCCGCCATGACCACGGCGTTCGCGAGCACGACGCCCGCGAGCACCGTCGGGCTCACCCTGACGGGCCCGAGCAGCCACGCCAGGAGCACGTAGATCCCCGGGACGATCGAGAGCACGAAGCCCCACTCGCCGATGTGGACGAACAGGTAGAACAGCAGCGCGGGCACGAGCCAGAGCCCGAAGAAGGCGGCCTCGCCGTCGTCGGGGAGGCGCTGCCCGCGCAGCCGGGCGAGTCCGCGCGAGAGCCCGACGATCAGCAGCCCGACCGTCAGCAGCAGTCCGGCCCAGAACAACGAGTCGCCGACCAGAACGACGTTGAGCGCGAGCGACCGCTCGGCATTCGCGCTGATGCCGCTCACCCCGGTGAGCTGGCCGAGCGCCCGGGTGACGTAGGCGACGAAGCCGTCAGAGAGCAGCGCCGATGGCACGAACCACAGCAGGCAGCCAGCGGCGAACGCGCCGATCGAGCGGAGGCGCGTGGGAGCGGCGGCCGGCCAGAGCGTCCACAGCCACAGCGGGAAGAGGAAGAGCAGGAGGTCCTGGCGGAAGCCGCCGAGCGCGCCGAAGATGAACGCGGTCAGCACCACCCGACGCCCGTCCGCACCGTGCGCGTCGCGGAACGCGAGCGCGAGCCCGGCGCTGATCGGGGCCAGCAGGATGTAGGGCATCGCGACCTCTCCGTGGAGCCACACGAGCGGATCGGCCGCGAACGCGATCGCGAGGGCGAGCGACAGCCCTCGGCCCGCGAACCGGCGGCATAGCAGGTAGACCGCGGCGGCGGCGATGCCGCTCGCGAGCACACTGACGGCGGCGAGCGCGTGGTCGCTATCGAGGCCAAGTAGCTTGCCGAGCTCGGCGGTGCCGACGTAGAAGATGTAGCCGGGCGGATGCGGGCGCATCTGCGGCAGCACGTCGCCGACGTGGAAGCCCTGTTCGAGTGCGCGCGCGTAGAGGACCGAATCCCATTCCCAGAGACGGTCGGCGACGAAGGGGAGGCGAGTGAGCGCGGTGACGACGCCGAGCAGCGTCGCAATGAGACCGTCGCGCATCCGGAGGCAGTGTACGTGGCCGATATGCTCCCGCTGTGCGTCCTCGGATCAGCCTCGTCGTGCCGATGTTCAACGAGGAAGAGAACAT
>DASUSA010000164.1:0-3108 GCA_036375335.1 Candidatus Limnocylindria bacterium | reverse complement strand
ATCGACATCATCGAGACCGTCCGGATCAAGGGCGTGCTCGAGCGGCACGACGATCGGTTCCTCCGGCGGGTGTACACCGAGTGGGAGCGCGCGTATTGCCGGCGGAACGTGCTCCATCTGTCGGGGCGCTGGGCCGCGAAGGAAGCGGTGTCGAAGGTCCTCGGGCTGGGCATCCGTGGAGTGGGCTGGCGTGAGATCGAGATCAAACGGACGCCGCTCGGGCAGCCGATCGTCGCGCTGCACGGCCGCGCCGAGGAACGCCGCCGCGCGCTCGGCCTCACCGCGCCGCTCGCGGTGAGCATCTCGCATATCCGCGACCTCGCGGTCGCCGTCGCCGTCGGGACCCGCGGGGGGTCGGCCTGAGCACCGCGAGGGACATCGCGTCGGCGCCGCTCGACGCGCGCGCCGTCCGGGCCGTGCTGAAGCCCCTCGACCCGGATGCCGGCAAGGAGCAGCGCGGTCGCGTCCTCGTGGTCGGCGGCTCGACCCGGTATCCCGGGGCCATCGTTCTGGCCGCCCGTGCTGCCGCCCGCTGCGGTGCGGGCGTGGTGACGGTCGCGAGCGCGCGGTCGGTCGTCGACGCGATCGCGGGAAGTGATCCGAACCTCACCTTCTTCGCGCTCGCCGAGGCCCAGCCGGGCGTGGTCGCGACGGCGTCGGCGGCGCAGCTCACGCCGGTCATCGCCGAGAAGGTGAAGGCGCTGCTTGTCGGCCCTGGGCTCGCGCACGCGCCGGGCACGGACGAGTTCGTCGGTGCGCTGCTCCGCAATAGCCGGGGCACGCCAACGGTGGTCGATGCCGACGGCCTGAACGCGCTCGCGCGTACCGAGGACTGGATGAAGCTCATCCCGCCGCGGTGCGTGCTCACTCCGCACGACGGCGAGGCCGCGCGGCTGGCCGGGCGGGTCGTGCCGGCGGGGAGCGGCCGGATCGCGTTCGCCGAACGGCACGCCCGCGAATGGGGAGCCACAGTCGCGCTCAAGGGCGCGGTGACCATCGTCACGGACGGCAAGAAGACGTTCGTCCACGATCTGCCGAACCCGACGCTCGGGGTCGGCGGCTCGGGCGACGTGCTCGGCGGCGCCGTCGCCGCGTTCCTCGCACGGGGGCTCGCGCCGCTCGCCGCCGCCTGCGCGGCCGTGTGGATCCACGGCCGGGCCGGCGCGCTCCTCGCGAGCGAGGTCGGTGAGTCGGGCGCGCTCGCCTCCGACATCGCCGACGCGCTGCCGCGCGCGATGCGCGAGATATTGAGGGCGACGTGACCCAGGTCCTACGCACCACGATCGCCGATGTGGATCTCGATGCCGTCGCGGCGAACACCCGGGCGGTCCGTGCGCTCGCCTCGGTCGACGTCATCGCCGTCGTGAAGGCCGACGGCTACGGCCACGGCGCCGAGGCCGTCGCCGAGGCGGCGATCGACGCCGGGGCAACCGCCCTCGCGGTGGCGACGGTGGAGGAGGCCGTGGTGCTACGGCGTACCCGGCCGCACGACCCGCTGCTCGTCCTGCTCGGCGCCCAGGAGCAGGCCGAGCGCGACGCGGCCGTGGCCCTCGATCTCGCGGTCACCGTCTGGGACGTCGAGAGCGCCCGGGCCATGGGCGAGGCCGCGCGGGCCGTCGGGAAGACCGCGACGCTCCATTTCAAAGTGGACACCGGTCTGACCCGCCTCGGCGCGCCGGTCGACGTCGCCGCGGACCGGTATCGCACGATCGGGCAGCTCGCCGGCGTGCGTGTCGACGGCGTCTTCACCCACCTCGCACGCGCCGAGGAGGAGGACCCCGCACCCTCCAACCTGCAACTCGACCGGTTCGACGCGTTCCTCGATGCGATCACGCCGCCGCGGTGGGTGCACACCAGCGCGTCCGGCGGCGTGTCGAGCCTGCCGATCCGCCCGCGGGTGACCGCGGTGCGGCCCGGCCTGGCGTTGTACGGCCTCGACGCGGCGCCGCATCTCGCGCAGCGCCTCGTCCTTCAGCCCGCGCTCGCGTGGCGCTCGAAGGTCCACCGCGCCGCCGATGTCCCGAAGGGCACCGGCGTGTCGTACGGCCACGAGTACCGGCTGCCCGGCGATGGGCGCATCGCCACCGTCCCGGTCGGCTACGGCGATGGCCTCTCGCGTGCGTCGCGGGGGGCCCGCCTGCTCGTGCACGGCGAGCTGGTGCCCATTGCCGGACGCGTCGCGATGGACCACGTCATGCTCGACGTCACGGATGTCGGCGGCGTGCAGGCGGGGGATGAGGTCGTCGTGATCGGGACGCAGCGCGGGGCGACGGTGACGGCGGACGATCTCGCGCGGGCCTCCGGCACGATCAACTACGAGGTGGTCACGGCGATCAAACCGCGCGTCCCGCGCCGTTACCTGCGCGACGGCCGCGTGGTGGCCACCAAGACGCTTGCCGACGGATACGCGCGGTGCTGAGCCGAGCCGGGCCGCTGCTCGCGACCGCGGTCATCATCCTCGGGGCCTGCACCGCCACCCCGCCATCGACGACGGAGTCGCCATCGCCGTCCCTGAACGTGGCCGTCCTCGACATGACCGATGCCCTGGCGAAGAATCCGCTGCCGACGGCGGACCTGTTCGAGCTGACCCGGCGCATGCGCGGCCGCAATGGCACGCCGAGCACGCCGTTCACGGCCGCCCTGCCGGCCGCGCCGAATGAAGCAGTCGGCAGCCAGGCGCAGTTCTGGACCTACGACTTCGACGCGAAGAAGAATGTGCAGGTGGGCGCCACGCTCCGGGTCCTTACCGACCACTCGAAGTGGTGGATCGCGGACGGCGTCAGCGTCGACGCCGCGGCGCTGCAGACGACGGCGACCCAATTCGAGACCAAGATCTACCCCGCGGACCGGACGGCGTACGGCTCTGAGTGGACGCCGGGGATCGACTCCGATCCGCGCATCGACGTCCTCATCGCGCGCATCCCAGGCCGCGCCGCCGGCTACT
Source organism: Candidatus Limnocylindria bacterium (assembly GCA_036375335.1). Lineage (GTDB taxonomy): Bacteria > Chloroflexota > Limnocylindria > P2-11E > P2-11E > UBA4735. The sequence goes on along the minus strand of DASUSA010000164.1, from coordinate 164 downwards.
ACTCGTCGGCGGACGAGTACCCCGTGTGGATCAACCAGTTCTCGGCCCAGCGCGAGATGATCTACGTGAACTCCACGGCAGCGCGTCTTGCGACCGACAGCTTCTACACCGTCCTGGCCCACGAGTTCTGCCACATGATCCAGTTCAACAAGCGCGTGCGGTCG
>DASUSA010000163.1:0-4357 GCA_036375335.1 Candidatus Limnocylindria bacterium | reverse complement strand
GAGCGCAGGAGCCGGGTCACCGTCCACACGACCAGCGACGCGACGACCCAGGCCATGATCGTGGCGATCCAGGTGACGTCCGCGGTGCTGATCCGCGACACGATGCCGGTCATCTGACCCCAGAGCGTGGTCGGATCGAGCAGGTTGAACAGCGCGTTGAATCGATTGGGGTCGTTCCCCTGGAGGGCATTGAGCATTGCGCCCTTCACGTCCGCAGCGCGCGAGGCGCTGAAGAGGCTCTCCTGCTGGAGCGACAGGCCGCTCTGCACGAACGCGCCGAGCGACTGGCGGCCCGAGGCGATCGCGAAGACCATCGTCATCCCGGCACCCCAGAGCACCGTCACGACGCCGCCGAGACCGTGGATCGCCGATGCTGAGAGCACAAGCGCCGGCGCGAGCCCGAACGGGGCGGTCGCCGGCATCGCGATGGCCATCGCCGTCCGTTCGGCCGACACGTCGCGCAGCCAGACCCAAAGACCCATGACCACCCAGATGAGGGCGAGCCCGGGGACGAAGAGGAACAGCAGCACCGTCTCGATCACCCAGCCGATGGTGAGCGCGAGGCCAAGCTGACCCGCGAACCCGATCACGAGAACGACCGCGGCCATGACTAGGGCCGGGATCAGCCCGAAGCCGGCAAGGATCGTGAGGGCGAACAGCGGCAACGCCGCGAGGATGCCGTAGAAGCCGCGGCGGATCGGCTGCCCGTAGGTGGTCAGGAGCGCGACGACCGGGCTCTGCTCAGTGCGCGGAACGAACCCGCGCAGCGGCTCGGTCATCACGTTCGGCGCGTAGTCGTCGAAGCTGTGAGTGGCCGCCGCGGTGGCCGCGGTGTGGGTCTGGAGCATCTTCGTCAGCGCCTCGCCGATGTCGGTCGCCTTGTGGTAGCGGAGCGCCGGATCCTTCGCGAGCGCCTTCAGGACGATCGAGTCGACCTCCTTCGGCAGCGACGGCCGCAGGTGGCTCGGCGGGACGGGCGGGCGCACGACGTGGTCGCGCAGGAGCACCGCCGCGTTGCCGCTGGTGAACGGTGGCTTGCCGACGAGCATCTCGTACACGACCAGACCGAGCCCGTACACGTCGGACGCGACCGACGCGGGCCGGCCCTCCACGCGCTCGGGCGCGACGTACAGCGCCGTCGCGAAGAGCTGCGGCGAATCCGAATCCTCCGCGGGCGTGCGCGCGATACCGAAGTCGCAGATCTTCGGCTGGTCGTTCAGGTCGAGAAGGATGTTCGACGGCTTGAGGTCGGCGTGGATGATGCCGCGCGAGTGCGCGAACGAAAGCCCGTTCGCGATCTCGTCTGTGAGCCGCACCGCATCGTCCAGCGGAAGGGCACCGCTGCGCTCGATCCGCTGCTTCAGCGACGATCCCGCCACGTGCTCCATGACGATGAACGGCAGGCCGTCCACCTCACCTACGTCGTAGACGCCGACGATGTTCGGATGGGTGAGCTGTGCGAGCGCCCGGGCCTCTTTGACGAACAGCTTGCGCAGCGTTCCGTCGGCCGCGGCCTGCGGGTCGAGCACTTTGACCGCGACCTCACGACCGAGTGCGGTGTCCTGTGCGAGATAGACCTGTGAAGACCCACCAGCGCCGATCGGCTCAAGGATCCGGTAGCGCTGATCGAGGATGCGATCCACTGCCAGCTCCGTACCCCGTCGCGTTAGTTGAATGCCGGCGCCTACGATAGCCCCGGCTTTCCGGTCAAAGACGTTGAGTAGCGGATTCGCCATTGCGCTCCCCGTGGTCTCGTATCGGTCGCTGTGACCAACGAGACGCGAGCATGCGCGTTATCACTGGGTCAGAGGCACGGTCCTAGGACGTTCGCCCGGTCCAACGACACCCGTTAGATACGGGTAGGTCCAGTGCCTTACGACTTCGGCGAGGGCGTTGGCTTCGCCGGTGCGAACGGCCGCGGGAGCACCGGCTTCGTGAAGGAACGGTTCACGAATGTCGTGATCTCCGCCGCGATCTTCGGCTTCAGCGTGGCGGCCTGATCCCCGGTGAGCTTGTTCGCGGCCACGGCTGCGTCGAGCTTGTCGTTCGCCGTCTTCGTCAGCGTGTCGATGAGACCCTGCGCGTTCTTGCCCTGGGCCGAGAGGCCGTTCGCGATGTCCGCGACGCTCTTGCCGCCGCGCAGCTGCGTCAGCAGCGTCATCGTGTCCATCCCGAGGTAGGCGCTCGCCGCCTTCGTGAGATCACCGATGAACGACATGACGCCCGGCACCGTCGTCCGCGGTTTCGTGTTCGGGACGTTCGGCTTCGGCGTCGGCTCGGCCGCTGTGACCGCCTGCAGGATCGCGTCTTCCTGGGCCTGCGTGATGGTGCCCTTCGTCACGAGGGCATCGAGGATCGTCTTCAGCTTGGTCCGTGACGCCTGGTCCGTGGAGGTGTTGGCGACCGTCGGAGTCGCACTGAGCGCGGTGCCGTCGAGGGTGGGCAGCTGGAAGCCCGCGAGGGCCACCCCGCCGATGAATGCCGTTGTGAACGCTCCGGCGGCCACCGCCAAAGCCCACTTGTTACGAGACATCTCCACCCTCCTGAACGCGCCCCACAGTTCTAGTGAATCAAACGCGCCGGCGGGTTTCCGTTGCGTCCCGAACGGGGCAATTCGCGCGGTTCTTACGAAGTCCTGACAATCTGCGGATGCCCTCCCTCGCGCCGCTCCGGGTCGCCTTCGCCGCCGCGGAGGCGGCCCCTTTCGCCAAGGTCGGCGGCCTCGCCGACGTCGCCGGATCCCTGCCGCAAGCCCTCGCCCGGCTGGGCTGTGCGGTCACGCTCTACGTCCCGCTGCACGGCACCATCGACCGCACGAAGTGGGGCATCCCCGACGACGGTGTCGAGCGCTCGGTCACCTACGGCGCGTCACACGTTCGGGTGGCCTATCCCGCGATCGAGCGCGACGGCGTGCGCGTCGTCTTCGTCGCGAACAAGCGCGTCGGGCGGGACCGCGTGTACGGCGCTCCCGACGACGCGAAGCGCTACGCGTTCTTCTGCCGCGCCGTCGCGACCGCGCTGGCCGACGACCCTGCCGATGTCGTGCACGCGCACGATTGGCACGCCGCGTTGCTGATCCCGATGATCGGTCGCACGTCCGCGACGGTCTTCACAATCCACAACCTCGCGTACCAGGGCAAGACGTCGGCGGAGGTCCTCGGTCCCGTCGGTCTCGCGAAGACGCGAGTCCCGCCGGAGAAGGCGGGCGAGTGCAATCCGATGGCCCGCGCGATCGCGCGGGCCAACATCGTGAGCACGGTGAGCCCGCGCTACGCGAAGGAGATCCTCACGCCGGAGTTCGGCGAAGGGCTCGAGGGTCTGCTCCAGCAGCGCAAAGCCGATGTGCGCGGGATCGTGAACGGCATCGACACCGACTTCTTCGACCCGGCCAAGGATCCGCACATCGCCGCGAGCTACTCGGCCGAGGATCGGCGCGGCAAAGCGCTGTGCAAGGCCGCCCTCCAGACCGAGGGCGGGCTCAGGGTCGACGCGGAGACGCCGGTGCTCGGCGTCATCGGGCGGCTGGTCGAGCAGAAGGGCGTCGATCTGCTGACCGCCGTCGCCCCGGACCTGCTCGAGGGCGGCGCCCAGCTCGTCGTTCTCGGCACAGGCGATCCGGCCTACGAGGAGCGCTGGCGCAAGCTTCGCGAGCGGTATCCCTCGCGCCTCTTCCTCACGCTTGGCTTCGATGCGGGACTTGCCCAGCGTATCTACGCCGGATGCGACCTCTTCCTGATGCCGTCGCGGTTCGAGCCGTGCGGCCTCGGCCAGCTCATCTCGCTGCGCTACGGCACGATCCCGGTGGTGCGCGCGGTCGGCGGCCTCGCCGATACGGTTCGCGATCTCGACGAGCATCCGCGCGACGGCGACGGGTTCTCGTTCACCCAGTACGATCGCACCGCGTTCTCCGGGGCGCTCGCGCGGGCCCTCCGCGCGTACCGGCGCAACGGTGATCTCTGGAACGAGCTTCGTGGCCGTGCGATGCACGAGGACCATTCGTGGACCGCGTCGGCGAAGCAGTACGTCGACGTCTACAAGCTCGCCCAGAAGCGGCACCGCGGATGAGCATCGTCGAGCTCGAGTCGAGGATCGCGGCGCTCCCGCCGGAGCCGCGCACGGCGGCCGGGCGGATCTTCGCCGTCAGCACAACGACCGGCACGCTCGTCGCGCCGGCCGAGATGCGCCCCTGGATCGAGAAGCTCTTCGGATCGGTCGAGGCCGTCACGTCGCAGCGCATCGTGCGGGTCACCGACCGCGTGACCCTCGAGGGCGCGCTGTTCAACGACCTGCGCGCGAAGCGCCCGATGTCGGTGCCGGAGAAGAGCGGCGCGGAGGTCGCTGAGACGATCCGATCCAC
>DASUSA010000162.1:0-2124 GCA_036375335.1 Candidatus Limnocylindria bacterium | reverse complement strand
GCTCAAGCCCGCCTTCGCCGAGAACGGAAGCGTCACCGCGGGCAACAGCTCAGGCATCAACGACGGCGCATCGGCGCTCATCGTCGCCTCGGACGAGCGGGCGAAGGCCCTCGGCCTCCGGCCGATCGCGCGGATCGTCAGCACCGGCGCCGCTGGCGTGCGACCCGATGAGATGGGCCTCGGCCCGATCCCGGCGTCGCGCAAGGCCCTGTGGCGGGCGAAGCTCGAGCTGAAGGACATGGCGATCGTCGAGCTGAACGAGGCGTTCGCCAGCCAGGTGATCGCGTGCTGCGTCGAGCTGGGCATCGACTGGCGCGACGAGCAGCGGCTCAACCCGAACGGCGGCGCGATCGCGATCGGCCATCCGCTCGGCGCGAGCGGCGCGCGGCTTGCGGGCACGGCCGCGCTCCAGCTACGCCGGACGAACGCGCGCTACGCGCTCGCGACGATGTGCATCGGGGTGGGTCAGGGCATCGCGACGGTCTTGGAGCGCGCCGGGGACTGACGGGCGCGCGACGCGGTCAGGCGGCGGAAGGCCACGATCGCGAGCACCGCCGCGGTGAGCCACGCGAGCGCGCCGAGGACGGGCTGCGCGAAGTCCGTGCCCGCGAGCAGGCCGTGCGCGAACGAGCTGACGAACGCGACGTACGAGAGCCGATGGATCGCAAGCCAGCCCTGCTGGCTCAACCTCGAGCGCAGCCACGTGGCGATGAGCACGACCGCGATGAGCTGCAGGCTGATCGTGCCCAGGCCAATGGCGAACGAGCCGTACGAGACGAGGAACGGGATGAACAGGTCGATGACCCCGACCTTCGCGTACGGATCGAGCATGAGCATGATCACGTGGACGACGACGAGCGGCAGCCAGAGGATGCTCGTCAGGTCGTGGACCGCGCGCACCCCGCGGTTGTGCGAGAGCCAGGCGAGCGCACCCGATCGGAGGGCCATGCCCGAGAGGATCGACAGCACCAGTGCGACAAGGGCGGCGGTGCCCGTCGAGCGGGCGATGATCCAGATCTGGTCGGTCGTCATTGGTCTGCCTAGCTGTGGTGGGTGCTGGTCACGGCCCGCGTGGTCGTGGTCGCGACGCCGCGGGTGAGCTGCAGCCGGCCGGTGCTGGCTGTCGTCGTCGTGGCGGCGGGCGCGGCGCTCGTCGCTGCGGGGGGTTGCAGCGGCGCGGTCTGGTTGTGGAGGTGGTCTCCGGCGTAGACCGTCATACCGGCGAGGCTCAGCATCGTGATCCCCGCCGCGAGCGCACGGATGGCGTTCACCGAGCTCACGAGCGGGGAGGGTTTGGTCGATTTCACGAAAGTAAGTGGACCATCGACCGCCGGACGGCGCATGAAGTCAGACTAAGAACGCCTCATCGAGCTCGCCGGACGCATGGCGGACGGCCGTCGCCAGCAGGTCCCGGGTGATGACGTCGCGCATCGTGGAAATGTCGGGGGCGAGCGGCCGGTCCGCCGCGAGGGTCGGCACATGCTCGCGGATGACCCGCCGGGCGGCCTCGAGGGCGGCCGAGCTTGTCATGCCGAGCAGGTCGAGGCCCTGGGCCGCGCAGAGCCCTTCGATCGCGAGCACGTTGCGGGTGTTCGCCACGACGGCCGAGAGCTTGTGCGCGGCGTGGACGCCCATGCTCACGTGGTCCTCCATGTCGGCCGACGTGGGGATCGATTCCACCGAGGCCGGCATCGCGCGCAGGCGGTTCTCCGCGACCAAGGCCGCGGCGGTGTACTGCGCGACCATGAACCCGGAGTGCCGCCCGGGGTCGGGCGACAGGAACGCCGGCAATCCGCTCGTGCGGCCGTTGGTCATGCGATCGATGCGGCTCTCGCTGACGTCCGCGAGCTCCGCAACCGCGATCGTCGCGAGATCGAGCGCGATCGCGACCGGTTGCCCGTGGAAGTTGCCGCCGCTCACGATGCGCTTCTCCTCGGCGAACACGAGGGGGTTGTCGGTGACGCTGTTGATCTCGATCTCGACGACCCGGCGCGTGTACGCGAGCGCGTCGCGCGACGCGCCGTGGACCTGCGGCATGCAGCGGATCGAATACGGATCCTGCACCCGGGGATCTCCGACCTTATGCGACGCGATGATCGGACTGCCGTGGACCAGCCGGCGAAG
>DASUSA010000161.1:0-9010 GCA_036375335.1 Candidatus Limnocylindria bacterium | reverse complement strand
ACACCCCACCGAACTACGCGAAGGGACCGCTCAAAGTTCGGCGCGCGGACTACATCTAGCGACAGAGCCTGCCGGCCGGCTCGAGCTACGAGCCGGCGCGGCCAGCGTGCAGATCGACCCGGTCGAGGGCGGCCGGATCGTTTCGCTGGTGGTCGGCGACGCGGAGCGCATCGTGCCGAAAGCGCCGGGCCGGGCGGACGCCCTGCCCACGTATTGGGGCTGCTACCCGATGGTGCCGTGGCCCGGCCGCCTCGAGCACGGGCGCATCCCGACCGCCGACGGCGAAGTGCGGCTCGAGCAGAACCGCCCGCCGTCGGCGATCCACGGTCTTGGATTCGAAACGTCGTGGGTGATCCTCGAGCACAGCGACACGAGCGTGACGCTGTCGTGCGAGCTTCGCGGCAGGGGCTGGCCGTTCGGCGGCGAGGCCCGGCAGACCATGCAGCTGGACCCAGCCGGTCTCGACCTCGAGCTCGAGGTCGGTGGCTACACGCGGGCCGGGCCTGCCGGCCTGGGCTGGCATCCGTGGTTCGCCCGGCCCCAGGCCGGCGATCTCGCACTGACGCTCGATGCGGCAGCGGTACTGGTGCTCGATCGCGACTTGGTCCCGACCGGCGAGGTCCGCGCGCTCACCGCGGAGGAGGATCTGCGGTCTGGTCCCACGCTCGGCGATCGGCGGCTCGATCACGTGTACGTCGCTGCGATCGGACCGGCGATGCTGCGCTGGCCCGATCTCGATCTCCGCATCGAGTTCGACCGGCCGCTCGGCACGGTCGTGGTCCACACACCGGAACGAGGCGTCTGCGTCGAGCCTCAGACCATGTGGCCGAACGCCCCGCTGCTCGCGGCCCGCGGCGTCCCGGATACCGGGCTGCGGACCCTGGCACCGGGCGAGCGCCTCGAGGCGCAGCAACGCTGGACCTGGCTGCCCCGCGGCGGCGTGCGATAGCCTCAGCCGACGTGAGCGACGGCTTCTTCACCGAGGTGCCCGAGCGGATCGGATTCGGCGGCCCTGACTCCACCGATCCGCTCGCGTACGCCGTCTACCAGCCCGACCGTCTCGTCGACGGAAAGCGCATGGCGGACCACCTTCGGATCGCGGTGTGCCTGTGGCACTCGTTCAACTGGCCGGGCTCGGACGTGTTCGGCGTCGGAACGTTCGATCGGCCGTGGCTCGCGGCCGGGCTCGATCCGCGCAGGGCCGCCGAGACCAAGCTCGCTGCGGCGTTCGAGTTCATCGAGAAGCTCGGTGTCCCGTTCTTCGCCTTCCACGACCGCGACGTGGCGGCGGAAGGCCGAACCTACGCCGAGACGCGTGCGAACCTCGACGCGAGCGTCGACCGCATCGAGCGACACATGGCCCGCACCGGAGCACGGTTGCTCTGGGGCACCGCGAATCTCTTCGGCCACCCGCGCTACGCGGCCGGTGCGGCGACGAACCCCGACCCGGACGTGTTCGCCTACGCGGCTGCACAGGTCAAGACGATGCTCGAGGTCACCCATCGCCTTGGCGGCGCGAACTACGTGCTCTGGGGCGGGCGCGAGGGCTACGAGACGCTCCTGAACACCGATCTGGCGAAAGAGGAGAGCCAGCTCGCGCGATTCCTCACGCTGGTCGCGGAGCACAAGCACCGGATCGGCTTCACCGGGACGCTGCTCATCGAGCCGAAGCCCCAGGAGCCGGCGAAGCACCAGTACGACTACGACGCCGCGACCGTCGTCGGGTTCCTGCAGCGCCACGATCTCTTGGGCGAGTACCGCCTGAACCTCGAGGCCAATCACGCGACGCTCGCGGGCCACAGCTTCCATCACGAGGTGGCGAGCGCGATCGCGCTCGGCGCCTTCGGCAGCATCGACGTCAACCGCGGCGACTACCAGAACGGCTGGGACACCGATCAGTTCCCGAACTCCGTCGACGAGCTGGCCCTCGCCGTCCACGAGATCCTCATTGCCGGGGGCCTCACGACCGGCGGCTTCAACTTCGACGCGAAGCTCCGGCGCCAGAGCGTCAGCCGGACCGACCTGTTCCACGCGCACATTGCCGGGATCGACACGCTCGCGCGGGCCCTGCTCGCCGCGGCGGACCTGGTCGAGCAGCGGACGCTCGCGGCACCGCGGACGGCGCGCTACGCCGGCTGGTCGAACGGGCTCGGGGCCGCGATCCTTCAGGGTTCGCTGACCCTCGCTGACCTCGAGCGCAAGGTCGCGGCCGGCGAGATCGACCCGCGACCCGTGTCCGGCCAGCAGGAGCTGCTCGAGGGTCTCGTGAACCGGCGCATCTGGGCCGCAGACCGGCCGCCGGGGCGAGGTCCGAAGACCGCGAGCTGACTACCCGGCGGGGCTGCGCAGCTCGGCGAGCTCCTGCGCGGTGAGCTTCGTCGGCGGCTTGCCGAGGATGATCATCCCGAGGACCTCGTCGGTCGTGATCTCTTCCTTCTTCACGGTGCCGACGAGCTTGCCGTGGTACATGACGCTGATGCGGTCGGACAGGTCGAACACGTCGTGGATGTCGTGGCTGATGAGGAAGATCCCGATGCCGTCTCGCTTGAGCTGTTCGACCAAGGCGTGGACCTGCGCGGTCTCGGCCGGGCCGAGCGCGGCGGTCGGCTCGTCCATGATCAGTACACGCGCGTTGAAGTGGATCGCGCGGGCGATCGCAACGGCCTGCCGCTGTCCACCGGAGAGGCGAAGCACGGGCATCTTGAAGTTCTTGAAGTTCGGGTTCAGCCGGCTGATGACCTTTCGGGTCGCGGATTCCATCGCTGCGTCATTCAGCGTGCCGGTGGCGGTCAGCTCCCGGCCGAGGAAGACGTTTGCTGGCGCATCGAGGTTGTCCGCCAGGGCGAGCGTCTGATAGATCGTCTCGATGCCGAGCGCTTTGGCGTCGCGCGGGTTCGCGATTGTCACGGCCTGGCCGCTCACTCGGATCTGGCCCGAGTCGGGCGGCCGCGCTCCGGACAGGGTCCGGATCAGGGTCGACTTTCCCGCGCCGTTGCCGCCGACCAGACCGACGACCTCTCCCGGGTACACGTCGACCGTCACGCCATCGACCGCGCGCACGCCGCCGAATGAGACCTGGATGTCCCGCAGCTCCGCCAGCGGGACGCGCGGCGGCACCGGCGCGGGCATGGCCGACATCGGCAGCGGTGTGGCGCTCAGGTCGTCCTCCGGCGCAGCGCGGTGTCCAGCCCGACCGCGGCGACGAGGACGATCCCGACGACGATGTCCTGGGTCGGCGAGTCGACGAGCAGCAGGACCATCCCTGAGCGCAGCGACTGCATGACCACTGCGCCGAGGATAGCTCCGGGGATCGTGCCGATGCCGCCCGCGAACGACGTGCCGCCAATGACCGCCGCCGAGATCACGTCGAGCTCGTTCTGGACGCCGAGATTGGTCACCGCCGCGTCGAGCCGAGCGGTCTGGACCGCGGCGCTGAGCGCGACGAGCGCTCCCATGAGCGAGAACGTGAGCATCAATGTGCGGCGGACATTGATGCCGGCGAGAGCCGCGGCCTCGGGGTTGCCGCCGATCGCGTACACGTACCGCCCGAAGCGACGTCGGCTCGCGATGAACGTCATCACGACGGTGACGCCGAGCATGATCACGACCGGGAACGCCAGCCCGGTCGGGATGATCAGCCCGCCTGGCGGAGGGGTGATCCCATGCTCCTGCCCGTACTGCAGCGCGACGTTGATCGGCAGCGGGTAGCTGTTGGCGACCCACATCACGCCGAGCGCGACGGCGCAGCCGGCCAGGCCGAGCATCGCCTCGGCCCAGAGCGGGCGATTCGGGAAGCCGTACCGGCGGCGCCGGCGGCGACCCGTGATGAGCGTGTAGACGATCGCCACGCAGATGACCGCGCCGAGGATCCAGCTCGCCCATTCGCCGAGCGCACCGACGCGCGTCCCGACCGTGCCGCCGCCGAGCATCTGGAAGTTCTGGTCGAGCGGCGCGATCGTCTGGCCCTGGGCGTATCGGAAGATCAGGCCGCGCCAGACCAGGAGCCCGCCAAGGGTGACGATGAACGACGGGACCCCGCCGTACGCGATGACGAAGCCCTGGAGCCCCCCGATCACGGCGCCCAGCGCGACCCCGACCACGACCGCGATGATCCAGGTGTACGGCCGGTCGAAGCCGAGACCGAGAGCCTGAGGGATCCAGACCGCCTGGGTCATCGCCATCGTGTACCCGAGGAACCCGAGCATCGATCCGACTGAGAGATCGATCCCCCGCGACACGATGACCAGGACCATCCCGGTGGCCATGATCGCGATCGAGGAGCTCTGGACGGACAAGTTCCACAGGTTCCGAGGGCTGAGGAACGTCCCGCCGGACACGAGATCGAAGCTGACCCAGATGACCGCCAGCGCGAGGACCATGCCGAGCAGGCGCGTGTCGACCTCGAGGTAGCTGAGCGTCCGACGGACCGGAGCGAGCGCGGCGCCGATCGGACCGAAAACCGAGGCGATCGAGCCGGCCGGTCGGCCCTCGGCGGTGGGCGCGTTAGGGATCGGTGGACCGCTCAATCTCGTGCCTCGAATCTCCGGCTTGGAACTAGAACGCGCCCTGCCCTGCACGAGCAGGGCAGGGCGCGTCCGTTACGCGAGGTGCGAGCGCGTTAATTGCAGGAGGCGTTCTTTCCGGCCGCGACACCCTGGCAGAGGTCGGCCTTCGTGATCCAGCCCGCGTCGAGGACATCCTTGAGGTTGGCTGAGGTGATCGGATCCGGCTGGAGCAGGATCGAGCTCACGGTGTTCCCACCGGGCGTCGTGAACGGGGCGGTCCCGGTGACCTTGGTGATGTCCGAGTTCTTGCACAGCTGCATCGCCGCTTCCCCGGCGCTCTTCCCGAGGGCGCGAGAGTCCTTCCAGACGTCGACGGTCTGCGTGCCGAGTGCGATCCGGTTGAGGGCGGCCTTGTCGCCGTCCTGACCGGACACCGGCACCTTGCCGGCGAGTCCCTGCGCGGTGAGCGCGGCGACCACGCCGCCGGCCATGCCGTCGTTCTCCGACAGCACCGCGTCGACCTTGTTGCTGTTGGCGGTCAGGAACTGCTCCATCTCGGTCTGGGCCTTTGCCGGGTCCCAGTTGTCGGTGTAGGTCTCGCCCACGATCTTGATGGCCCCTGAGGTGACCGCAGCCTTGATGACCTGGTCATAGCCGCCCCGGAGGAAGTCGGCGTTCGCGTCGGCCTTGTTCCCCTTGATGATCACGTAGTTGCCCGACGCCTTCGCGGCGAAGACGGACTGGGCCTCGAGCTTGCCCACGAGGACGTTGTCGAAGGTGATGTACAGCGCCTTCGGATCCTCGATGAGGCGGTCGTACGCGATGACCGCGACGCCGTTCTGGATCGCCTTGGCGACCGACGGCTTGATCGCGGTGCCGTCCTGTGCGAGGACGATGACCACCTTGGCCCCTTGCGAGATCAGGTTGTCCACGTTGCTCGCCTGGGTCTCGGCCGACGACTTCGCGTCGTTCGAGATGTACTTCCCGCCCCCGGCGGCGATGGCCGCCTTGATCGCGGGCTCATCCCACTTCGCCCACCGCTCTTCCTGGTAGTTGTTCCACGACACACCGACCGTGCACGGCGGCGCGGCCGTGGGTGCGGCCGTCGTGGCCACCGCGACCGGAGCCGTGGTCGCGGCGGGCGCGGTGGTCGTGCCGCTCGTCCCGGTCCCGCCACACGCGGACACGATCAACATGAGGGTCGCCGCAAGCACCACAAAGCGTCTAGACATGAATGGATCTTCCTCCCCGTTCCTCGGTCACCGAAGTTGCGGTTGCCACCTTAGCACTCCCCTGCTCACGATTCGACAGGCCTGACCTCCTCGCGCCGAGGCCGTCGGCAGCCGCCGACTACGCTGGCCCCCGGATGCGCTCCGATCGGGCGGCCGTCGCGCGGCGCCCGCGGCCGGCGGTCGTCGGGCTGGTCGCCGTCATCGTGGTGTCGGCCGCGATCGCCGCGACCGCCACGACCGACGGCCCGCGATCGGCGCCGGTCGCGCTCGGGGCGCCGTTGTTCGTGGACGAGACCGCGACGGCCGGCATCGATCACACCTACGCCGGCGGATTCGAGTACGCGACCGGCGGCGGCGTGGCCGTTCTGGACTGCGCCGGCGACGGGAAGCCCGACCTGTACCTTGCCGGGGGCAGCAACCCGGCCGCGCTCTACCGGAACGACAGCCCCGTCGGCGGCCCGCTCCACTTCACCCGGTTGTCCGATCCCGCGACGGACCTGGTCGGCGTAACCGGCGCCTACCCGATCGACATCGACGGCGACGGGGTCACCGACCTGGTGGTCCTCCGGAACGGCGAGACGGTCCTGCTCCGCGGCCAGGGCGGCTGTCGCTTCGCGCGGGCGAACGAGGCCTGGGGATTCGACGGCGGCACGGCCATCACCACGGCGTTCAGCGCGACCTGGGAAGCCGGGGCCGCCCGACCGACCCTGGCGTTCGGGCGCTACGTGGATCCCGCGAGCAACGATCCGCACCACCTGTGCTTCGCCAACGAGCTCGTGCGACCGGCGCCGGGCACGGCGACCTACGGGGCGCCGGTCCCGCTCCTCCCGAGCTGGTGCGCCCTCTCGATGCTGTTCAGCGACTGGAGCCGCTCGGGTCGGATGGACCTGCGGGTCAGCAACGACACCCACTACTACCTGCCGACCGATGGGCAGGAGCAGCTCTGGCGGGTCCGGCCGGGCGTGCCCCCGTCGCTCTACACGGCCGATGACGGGTGGGTGCCGGTGCAGATCCAGGGGATGGGCATCGCGAGCTATGACCTGATCGGCGATGGGTACCCGGCCGTGTTCCTGACGAGCCAGGCTGACAACCGCCTGCAGACCCTTGCGGTCGGGCCCTCCCAGCCGACCTACCGCGACATCGGCGCGAAGCGCGGCGTGAACGCGGCCCAGCCGTTCACCGGTGGCGACGTCAGGCCGTCGACCGCCTGGCATGCGCAGTTCGACGACGTCAACAACGACGGCTTCGTCGACCTGTTCATCTCGAAGGGAAACGTGACCGACGATCCGGACTACGCGCAGAAGGATCCGAGCGACCTGCTGCTCGGGCGAACGGATGGCACGTTCGCGGAGGCGGCCGGCGCGGCCGGGATCCTCCGCTTCGACCGCGCCCGCGGAGCGGCCCTCGCCGACTTCGATCTCAATGGCACGCTCGACCTGGTCGAGGTGAACTACGGCGCGCCGGTCCGGATCTGGCGGAACGTCGGGACGGGCAGCGCCGCCCACCCGGTGGCCGGCGGTTGGCTCGGGCTGAAGATCGAACAGCCGGCCCCCAATGTCGACGCGATCGGGGCTTGGGTGGAGGTGCGCGTCGGCGATCGGATCCAGCGGCGGGAGCTGACGATCGGCGGCGGTCACGCCGGAGGTCAGCTCGGTTGGGTCCACTTCGGGCTCGGTGCTGCGCGCGCGGCCGACGTCCGGGTCCTGTGGCCCGGCGGAGAGACCGGGCCGTGGCTGCACGTGACCGCCGACCAGTTCGTCGTCATCCAACGTGGGGCGACCGGGGCCCGTCCGTGGTCGCCGGGTCCCTGATGGCGGCGGCCACGCGGGGTCGTTCGCTAGGCTGACCCGCGGAAGGGGATCGATCATCGCAGAGCAGCTCAACCTCAGCGGGCGGACGCCGCAGCGGTCGCGGTACCGCGCGCTCAGCCTCGCGTTGGTCGCGGTCGTGGCGATCGGCTCGGTGCTCGCGGTCACGCGGCCATGGGACCGGACGCCGGCGTGCCCGCCGATCGCCGACCACCCCGATTGGTCGGTCGCGCGACGCTGGGACGAAGCGCTCCTCGACGCGATCCGGCGCTCGCTGCCGAATCCACCGGTCCACGCGCGCAACCTGTTCCATCTCTCGGTCGCGATGTGGGATGCGTGGGCCGCCTATGACCCGACCGCATCGGGATACGTCTTCACCGAGAAGCCGGCGGCGTCGGACGTGACCGTGGCCCGGAGCGAGGCGATCAGCTACGCCGCGTATCACATCCTCACCGCGCGATTCATCAAGGCCGTCGGCGCCGACAAGTCGCTCTCCGAGTTCGACGACCTCATGGATTCGCTGTGCCTGCCGCTCACCGCGACGAGCACCGAGGGCGACTCGGGAGCCGCGGTCGGGAATCGGATCGCGAAGGAGGTCCTCGATCGCGCGACCCAGGACGGATCGAACGAGCTGAACGGCTACGCCGATCCGAGCTACGCGCCGGTGAACCCGCCGCTCGTCGTCGCGACGGCGGGCATCACGCTCGTCGATCCGAATCGGTGGCAGCCGCTCCAGATCGAGCACATGGTCAGCCAGAACGGGATCCTGGTCACGAACGGCGTCCAGCAGGCCGTCGGTCCGCAGTGGGGTCACGTCAGCGGATTCGGGATCCCCGACGGCGGAGACTCAGGGACACCGTTCGACCCCGGACCGCCGCCGCGATTCGGTGATCCGGTGACCGACGCCGCGTACCGGACCCAGGCGGTCGAGGTGATCCGCGACAGCAGCCTCCTGGATTCATCGAGCGACGCGACGATCGACATCTCTCCCGATGCGCGGGGCGGCAACGCCGTCGGGTCGAATGCCGGGCAGGGCTACACGCGCAATCCGGCGACCGGCGCCGCGTACGCGCCCGAGATCGTCCGCCAGTCCGACTTCTACCGCGCGATCGCGGAGTTCTGGGCCGATGGTCCCAACTCCGAGACCCCGCCCGGACACTGGAACGTGATCGCGAACGCGGTGTCCGATCAGCAGGCACCGGCTCTGCGGATCGGCGGCACCGGCCCCGTCCTCGACCGGCTGCAGTGGGACGTGAAGCTGTACCTCGCGCTGAATGGCGCGGTGCATGACGCGGCGATCGCCGCGTGGGGCCTGAAGGGCCGGTACGACGGCATCCGACCGATCTCGATGATCCGCTACCTCGCGAGCCTCGGGCAGTCGAGCGATCCGTCGGGCCTCGCGTACAACGCCGAAGGTCTGCCGCTCATCGCTGGGCTCATCGAGGTCATCACGAAGGAGAAGACC
>DASUSA010000160.1:0-2334 GCA_036375335.1 Candidatus Limnocylindria bacterium | reverse complement strand
ATCCAGAAACGACGTATGATTTTGACTGACGTCGTGATCCCGAGTGCCATCCCAGTATGCCTCGGCCATCATAATAGGCGATCGTCACTTCTGACATGCGATGCGACTGCTCGACATCGACCCGAAATGACTCATAAGACTCACCCTGCCGATTACTCATATTGCGTGGCGCGGCCGCTAGACTTAGACTAGGCTTCGATCCCGTACACGGACCGTCCGTAAAACCGCCTGCGCAAAGGAGCGCCCATGGCAGCGCTGGCCAATCCTGGGCTTCCAGGCAGCTTTTCGTTCGACACGGTGATCTACGCCTCGGCGGGCAGCAACTACGCGGGCGTGCCGGCGTTGTCCCAGTACACGATCTACGACACGCCGGACGCCGCCTACGTCACGCCGCGGATCAACATCTCGGTGTTCGCCAACCTGGGCATCGGCGCCCCGTGGCCCTTCCCGAACACGAGCGTGCCGCTCAACGGGCATGTCTGCATCCCGCGCGGACGCGGGCCGTTCCCGCTCGCCGTGTTCGCGCACGGCAATCACGATCCTCTGTCGAATTCGACGCCGGGCTATCTGTACCTGTGCTCGCTGCTCGCGTCGCAAGGCATCGTCGCGGCCACGATCGACGTGAACTTCCTGAACGGCGGCAACTTCGGCGAGAACGACGCGCGCGGGATCGTGCATCTCGAGCACGTGAAGCAGTTCCGCACGTGGAACAGCACGGCGACCCATCCGCTGCACGGCAAGATCGACCTCAACCGGATCCTCATCGTCGGTCATTCGCGAGGCGGCGAAGGCGTGGGGCACGCGTCGTTCTTCAATCCGCTGCCGGCGATCAAGCCCGACGTCTTCAGTCCCACGGTGCCGCTCGACGGCTCGGCGGGTCTCGGCCCGTACCGATTCGCGCTCAGGTGCATCGCGGCGATCGCGCCGACCGACCGGCAATACACGCCGATCACCGGCCCGACCGTCGTCCCCGACCGCTACTTCCTCATCCACGGCAGCCGCGACGGCGACGTGTCGACTTTCGAGGGCTACAACACATTCAACCGCGCGCACGCCGTCGATCTCGCCAATCCGACCGTCTCCGACGGCAAGCTCAAGGCCCTGCTCTGGGTACTGGGCGCAAACCACAATCAATTCAACTCGACGTGGCCCACTGAAACGCCGCCGGCGACCACGATGCCCCGCGCCGACCAGGAACAGGTCGCGAAGGTCGCGCTGGGCGCGCTTGCGCAGGCATTGCTGCTCGATCGCGTCGAATACATGGACGTTTTGCGTGACCACGCGACCGCCGTCGCCTGGATGCCCGCGGGCACCACGTTCGTGTCGCAATACCAGGATCCGGAACGCGTCTATCTGCAGCACGAGCAGGAAGCCGTTGCGCCGCCACAGATCTCCCTGCCGGTACAGGGAACGGCCGCGGCCGACGCCGTGACCGCAACGCGCGTGCTGAAGGATCTGGTGAACTCGTTCGCGCCAATCACGACGATCACCCTGCGCCTCGAATGGAACGCGCCCGGGGCGCGCCTGCTCTTGCAGGTTTCACCCGTGACGTTGCCGGCGGAGCGCTACAAGGTGCTCGCGCTGCGCGTGGGACAATCGACCGAGCCTAAGAACGCCCCGAACCGCGACCAGGACTTCACGATCGAAGTCTCGAGCGGATCACGCACCGCGTCATTCCCCGGGGGCTCGGTCCATCGGCTCATCTATCCGGACGTCGTCTTCGGCGCCGGCAAGATCGTGATGCAGACGCTGCGCTTGCCGATTGCGTCGCTGGTCGAACGCGGCGTCGACCCGAACGATATCCGCAGCGTCGCGTTCCTGTTCGATCGGCGTTCGTCGGGGACGCTGTACGTCGGCGATGTCCAGGTATCCAATTGATGCAATTTGAATCGAGCATGCGAGGATCCGCGCCATGAGAGCCTCCGACGCACCCCAGGCCACCGGCATCGAGGTTGTCGCCACGCAACCCACCAAAGCCGATCGTGCCACGCTGGCGATGTTCGAGTCCACCGAGCGCAAGACGCTGCCCGGCGCTGCCTACATCGTGAAGGTTCGACTCAAGACCTTGCCCGAACCGACGTCGCGCGGCTTCGCGCTCTACGTCGGCGACCTGCGAATCCCGAAGTACTGGACCTACCGCCAGGGCATCTGGTTCAAGGTGTTCGATCCGCAGTTTTTCGCCGAACACAAGGGCGAGCCAATCCGTTTCTCGCTGAACGACACCGAATTCGTCAAGACGCGGCTCAAGCTCACCGTGCCGAAGATGGCGAAGACGAAGGGCGGCCGGACCGCGGCGCGATTGCCAGCGCAGGAGGACGTGCTCAAATAGCGCGT
>DASUSA010000159.1:0-3033 GCA_036375335.1 Candidatus Limnocylindria bacterium | reverse complement strand
GGCCTTCACCCAGTCCCAGAACGTCGCGGCCTGGACCGCACCCTCGTCGCTCGGCGCGAAATGCGCGAACAGGCCGTCGCCGAGGCGCGCGACGCGCCGAAGCGCGACCTCGCTGTCGGCCCCCATCCACAGTGGGATCGGGCGCTGGACCGGGAGCGGATTGATCCCGGCGCGATCGAGGTGATGCCACGCGCTGTCGAGCGTGACCGATGGCTCGGTCCAGAGCCGCCGCAGCAGCGCGATCTGCTCCTCGATGCGCTTGCCCCGGTCTTTGAAGCTCTTGCCGAGCGCGTCGAACTCGACCCAGTTCCAGCCGACCCCGACGCCGAGCCGCACTCGGCCGCCCGAGAGGACGTCGAGCGCGGCGGCCTGCTTGGCGACGAGCGCGGTCTGGCGCTGGGGAAGGATGAGCACGCCGGTCGAGAGCTCGAGGCGCGATGTGATCGCGGCGGCGAACGCGAAGAGGACGATGACCTCGTGGAACTGCGACTCGATCGTGTACGGCCCGGACCACCCCGGACGCGCCGGGTCGGCACCAAGGACGTGGTCGTACGCCACGAGGCCGTCGAATCCCATGGACTCGATGTCGCGAATGAACCGCGCGATGACCGCGGGATCACTGCCGATCTCGGTCTGCGGGAAGATCGCGTGGAGGCGCATGTGCCGTGAGTATCGAGGAACGGCTTCGGGCCGAGGCGGACGACGTGTACGGCTGGTCGAATCGCGCGGGCGATCGCTATGCCCGGCACAGCCACGCGTACACGAAGATCCTGTACTGCGTGAGCGGATCGATCGACTTCTCGCTCGACGACCAGGTCATCCCGCTGAACGCTGGGGACCGGATGGTGCTACTCGCCGGCACCGCGCACGCCGCGACGGTCGGGCCGCACGGGTGCGCGTGCATGGAAGGCAAGGCGCGCGCGGGCGCGAGCGGAGGGCGAGAGCGAATGGTGAACCGGGGCTAGACTGCCGCCCGATGACCCGTCCGCTCGCCGCCAGGATGTCGCGCCTCGGGACCGAGACCGCCTTCGAGGTGCTGGCGAAGGCACGCGCGCTCGAAGCGCAGGGCCGCGACATCATCCATCTCGAGATCGGCGAGCCCGACTTCGACACGCCGCCGTCGGTCGTCCACGCGGGTCTCTCTTCGCTGCAACGCGGCGAGACGCACTACACGGCGTCGGCTGGGATCCCCGAGCTGCGCGAGGCGATCGCCGGCCACCTCAACCGCACGCGGCATCTCAGCGTGGATCCCGGCCAGGTCGTCGTGACACCTGGCGCCAAGCCGATCATGTTCTACGCGATGCTCGCGCTCCTGGAGGCGGGCGACGAGGCGATCTACCCGGATCCCGGGTTCCCGATCTATGGGTCGATGATCAGCTTCGCCGGCGCGAAGGGCGTCCCGCTGAAGCTTCGCGAGAAGAACGATTTCAATCCGGATCTCGACGAGCTGAAGACGCTCGTCACCGATCGCACGAAGCTCATCGTCCTCAACAGCCCCGAGAACCCGACCGGCGGAGTCCTATCGCAGGGCATGCTCAAGGAGATCGCGCAGATCGCGCGGGCGCGCGACCTCTGGGTCCTTGCGGACGAGATCTACGCGGAGATCATGTACGAGGGCACCCACCACTCGATCGTGCATGAGGATGGCATGGCCGAGCGCACGATCCTCCTCGACGGATTCAGCAAGACCTTCGCGATGACCGGTTGGCGGCTCGGCTATGGCGTCTTCCCCTGGCCGCTGGTAGATCCGGTGACAAAGCTCGTCACGAACTCGGTCTCATGCACCGCGGCGTTCACGCAGCGCGCAGGCGCGGAAGCTCTCACGAACCGCCCGCCGGAGGTGGCGGAGATGGTCAAGGCATTCCGCGAGCGGCGCGACACGGTGGTCACGGGCCTGAACAAGATCGACGGGATCAGCTGCCGCGAGCCGAAGGGTGCGTTCTACGTGTTCCCGAACATCACCGGCCTCGGGCTCGGCGACTCAGCGACGGTCCAGGAGCGCATCCTCCGCGAGGCCGGGATCGCAACGCTGAGCGGGACCGCGTTCGGTGCGGGCGGTGAGGGTCACCTGCGGCTCTCGTACGCCAACTCGTTGAAGAACCTGCAGGCCGCGGTGACGCGCATCGGTGAGTGGGCCCACGCCGCTCGCCAGGGCCGGGTCGCGGCGGCCGCCGGCAGCGTCACGAGCGCGGACCGCTAAGCACCGATCCCGTCGACCACCAGGTCGACGATGTCCGACGCGAGCTCATCAGCGCTCCGCCCACCCGGCCTCGCCTCGCGTCCGGTCCACGGGTCGATGAGATTGAGCAGCGCCTGCGCGGCGAATGCGGTGTCCATCGCACGCAGCTCGCCGGAACGCACGCCATCGTCGAGCACCTGCTGCAGCGGCGAGAAGAAGTGCCGGAAGAACGCGCTCCGGGTCTGGCTGAGCTGATCGATGGTCAGGGCGACGCCGCCTTCGCGCAGCAGGCGCGGCCCGCTGCACCGCGCACGGACGAGATACGCGACGGCGGCGACGAGGCGCTCGCGCGAGCTTGACGCCGCGCGACTCGCGGTCCGCAGGCCGCCCCCGTGCTGCTCGAGGACGCTGCAGACCATCTCCGTGAACAGCACGCTCTTGTCGGCGAAGTAGTAATAGAGCGTCGGCTTTGTCACCGCGGCGTCGCGCGCGATGTCGTCGAGGGACGCGCCGCGGACCCCCCGCTCGCTCCAGATGCGATCCGCGGCCTGAAGCAGCCGCTCGCGGGTGGAACTGCGCGGGCGGCGGCGGTCAGCGCCTCTTCGGCCCGGCTGGGCAGGCATTTCCGAAGTTTACCGACCGGTAAGTAGAGCGGGAAAACGCGGCCACCCTCGCGCCGGAGCAACCGCACGCCGCGATGCCGCGACGGTCGCGTGATCGCGCGCCCGTTGCCCAGTCATCAGCTGGCCAGAGCGTCCCTCACGGGTACACGGCAGCCTCTCCTCGGTCGCGATGGCACTGTCAGCCTTCGCAAGGGAACCCCGGCGTCGGGCCTCTTCCGCTTTCTCGCACAC
>DASUSA010000158.1:0-12556 GCA_036375335.1 Candidatus Limnocylindria bacterium | reverse complement strand
CCTGCGCGCCGTGGCGCCGCGCTACCACGCCTTCCTCAACGCCCTGGCGATCGGGATCCTGCTGTTCCTGTTCGTCGACATCGTCGAGCACGCGATCGCACCGGTCGAGACGGCGATCAGGAGCGACACCGCAACGGTGGCCCTGCTCGTCGCGCTGCTCATCGGTGGATTCGGCATCGGCCTGCTGAGCCTCGTCTACTACATGCGCCGCATGTCGCTCGGTCCCGGCTTCACCGCGATGCACCTCGCGGTGGTCATCGCGACGGGCATCGGCCTCCACAACTTCTCCGAAGGCCTGGCCATCGGCAGCTCCGCGGCGAAGGGCGATCTCACGCTCGCCGTCACGCTGGTCGTGGGCTTCGGCCTGCACAACGTCACCGAGGCGTTCGGCATCGCGGCCCCGCTCGCGGGCAAGCGACCGAGCTGGGCGCTCCTTGGGCTCGTCGGGGTGATCGGCGGTGGGCCGAACTTCGTCGGCACGATCATCGGCTACACCTTCTCGTCGCCCGCGGTGTCCGTCCTGTTCCTCTCCCTCGCGGCCGGCGCGCTCGTGTTCGTGATCGGAGAGCTCTTCGCCTCGGGCCGCAAGCTCGCCTCCCCCCTCTGGAACGGGTGGGGCATCGGTCTCGGGTTCCTCGCCGGCCTGCTCACCGACCTCGTTCTCATCGCGGTCGGCGCCTAGACTCGCCTCTCGCACACCAGTCGCGACGCTGGAAGGGATAACGCTTGTTCGCTCGCCAGATCGGCATCGACCTCGGGACCGCGAACGTCATCGTGTACGTCCGCGGCAAGGGGATCGTCCTCACCGAGCCATCGGTCGTCGCCATCGCGCATGACGACAACGGGAACCGTCCGCGGATCGTGGCGGTCGGCGAGGAGGCGCGCCTGATGCTCGGCCGGACGCCGGGCAGCATCACCGCGCTCCGCCCGATGCGCGACGGGGTCATCGCGGACTACGTGATCACCGAGCGGATGCTCGAGTACTTCATCAACAAGGTGAGCGGACGCATCCGGGTCTTCCACCCCGAGCTCATGATCTGCGTGCCGTCAGGCGTCACCAGCGTCGAGCGCCGCGCGGTGAAGGACGCGGCGCTGCGGGCCGGTGCGCGCGAGGCGTACCTCATCGAGGAGCCGCTTGCGGCGGCGATCGGAGCGAACCTCCCGATCTCGGGACCGAGCGGCAACATGATCATCGACATCGGCGGCGGTACCGCTGAGATCGCGGTCATCTCCCTGGGCGGCATCGTCGTCAGCAAGAGCGTGCGCGCGGCGGGAAACCGGCTCGACGAGGCGATCGCGAACTTCGTCCGCAAGCGCTACAACCTCATGATCGGCGAACGCACCGCCGAGGACGTGAAGATCCAGATCGGGTCCGCGCTTCCGATGGATCCAGAGCTGAACATGGAGGTGCGCGGCCGCGACCTCATCGCCGGCCTGCCGCGGACGATCACGATCGGCAGCAACGAGATCAGCGAGGCCATGGAGCCGGTCCTGCAGCAGATCGTGTCGGCGGTGAAGAACGTGCTCGAGGAGACCCCACCTGAACTCGCCTCCGACATCATCGACAAGGGCATGGTCCTCTCAGGCGGCGGCGCCCTGCTGCGCAACATGGACAAGCTCCTCACCCAGGTGACCGGGGTCGCCTGCTACGCCGCTGACAATCCCCTCTACTGCGTCGCCAAAGGAACGGGACTCGCCCTCGAGCACTTCGACTTCTTCAAGAAGAGCCTCGTCCCGGTCCATTAGGCGTGCGCCGCCGCGTCGACATCCTCGGCGTCGGCTTCGATCGGGTCGCGCTCGTTGACGCCGTCGCCGAGATCGAACGGTGTCTCGATCTGGGCCAGCGGACCTTCATCATCACCGCGAATCCGGAGTTCGTGATGCTCTGCCGCGAGGACCCGGAGCTCGCTGCGATCGCGGCCGGCGCCGACCTCGTGGTGCCCGACGGCACCGGCGCGGTGGTCGCGGCGCGGCTGCTCGGCGATCCGCTCCCGGGCCGCGCGCCGGGCCGCCTGCTCGTGGACCGCCTTGCGGCGCTCGCGAACGAGCGGGGACTCTCGATGTTCCTGCTCGGTGCCGGGCCAGGCATCGCCGAACGCGCCGCGGCAACCCTTCGCGCGCGGCACCCCGAGCTGCGCATCGCCGGCACCTACGGCGGATCGGCCGACGACGACGGGAACGTGCTCCCTCGCGTCGTCGCCGCGAGGCCCGACGTCATCCTCGTCGCGTTCGGCATGCCGAAGCAGGAGCGCTGGATCGCCCGCAACCTGGCGCAGCTGCCGAGCGCCCGCGTGGCGGTCGGCGTGGGTGGCAGCCTCGACTACCTGGCGGGCGCGGCCAAGCCGCCGCCGGGCGTCGTCCACGCCGTTGGGCTCGAGTGGCTCTGGCGGCTCGTTCGCGATCCGAAGCGCTGGCGGCGGCAACGGGTGCTTCCGCGGTTCGTCGTGCTCGTCCTGCTCGCGCGGATGCGTCGGAGGTGAGCGTCGCGCTCGCGCACGAATACTTCTCGGCCCACGGCGGCGCGGAGCGGGTCGTCGAGGTCTTCCACCGGATGTACCCCGACGCGCCGGTGTACACGTTCTTCCACGACCGGCGGGCGTACGGGCCGTTGCCCGGGTACGACCTCCACACCTCGTTCCTGCAGAGCGTTCCGCTCGGCGGCGGTGCGCATCGCGGGCTGCTTCCGCTCTATCCCCGCGCAGCGGCCGGGCTCCGCGTCGCCAATGGCACCGAACTGCTGCTCACGTCGACGAGCGCCTTCATCAAGTGCCTCCCGATCCCCGAGGAGACCGTCCATCTCGCGTACTGCCACTCGCCGACGCGGTACCTCTGGGACTGGAGCGAGCGGTACCTTGCCGAGGAGGTGCCTGGGCCGCTGCGGGGCATGGTCCGCTCACTTCTTCCGGGTCTCCGGGAGGCCGACCTGCGCGGCGCGAAGCGCGTCGATCACTGGATCGCGAACTCCGATGTGGTCCGCGCGCGCATCAAGCGGTACTACGGTCGCGACAGCGAGGTCATCCATCCACCGGTCGACGTGGACACGTTCACCCCCGCCGCCGAGCGGGGTGACTTCTGGGTCATCGTGTCGCGGCTCTCCGCGTACAAGCGCGTCGACCTCGCGGTGAAGGCGTTCAACGAGATCGGGATGCGGCTGATCGTCGTCGGGGATGGCCGCGAGCGACGGGCGCTCGAGCAGCTCGCCCGCGACAACGTGACCTTCGCCGGGCGGGTCGACGACGAGACCGTGAGGCAGCTGCTCGGCTCGGCCCGCGGCTTCATCTTCCCCGCGGAGGATGACTTCGGGATCGTGTGCGTCGAGGCGCTCGCGTCGGGCGCGCCCGTGGTCGCGCTCGGGCGCGGCGGCGCGACCGAGATCGTCCGCGACGGGGTGGACGGGGCCCTCGTCGCGGAACCCGATGCGCAGCAGTTCGTCGCTGCGGTCCACCGCGTCGAGCAGGCCGCGCTCGATCCGGAGGACCTCCGCCGCTCCGCCCGCCGGTTCGATGTGTCACGATTTGAATCCCGGATCCGAGCGAGCATCGACCACGCGCGCGCCGAAGGGAGAGCGAGCTGACCGACGCGCCGAAGAAGATCAAGCTCGATATGCACACCCACAGCGAGTACTCGCCGGATAGCCGCACGCCGATCGCGGTCCAGGCGCTCGCGATCAAGGCGGCGGGGCTCGATGTCGTGGCCGCCACGGATCACAACACGATCGAGGGCGCGCTGCGGCTGCGCGAGCGGGCGGACGGGTTTCGGGTGATCGTGGGCGAAGAGATTTCCTCGCGCGACGGGGAGATCATCGGGCTCTTCCTCGAGAAAGCCATTCCCCGCGACCTGTCGGCCGAGGAGACGATCGCGCGGATCCACGATCAGGGCGGGCTCGTCTCCATCCCGCACCCGTACAGCCACAACCGCATCTACCGGATCCGTCGCGAGGTCCTCGAGCGGGTGTGGCCGACGATTGACGCCATCGAGGTGTTCAACGCGCGTGAGGCGATCGCGAACGACAACCGCCGGGCGCTCGCGTTCTCGGTGCTGCACGGGATCCCGGGCGCGGTCGGCAGCGATGCCCACCGGCCGTGGGAGATCGGTCGCGCCTACATCGAGATTCCGGACTTCACCGGACCGGTGGACTTCATCGACTCGCTGAAAACCGGCGCCGTCACCGGCCGGCTGGCCGGCCACGCGATCCACTTCTTCACGCGGTACGACAAGTGGCGGAAGTGGTGGAGCCGTCGCGGGAGCAGGACGACCTGAGCCACACCCCCGGTCACATCGAGGATCCCTCGATCGAGCAGCTCGCTGATGCGGTGGAGCACACCGACGAGCTCGCGGTCCGGCGCCAGCTGTTCGGCTGGCGCGAGGCGCTGTCGATCGTCATCCCGCTGGTGCTGCTGCTCGTCGTCGCCCGCAACGTCGACTGGGGAACGGCGCTCGCGACCATCCGCGGCTCCAACCCGTTTCTCGTCCTCGCCGCCTTGATCGTCTACTACGCCACGTTCCCGGTGCGGGCTCGCCGCTGGGCCCGGCTGCTGCGCGAAGGCGGCCTCGTCGTGCGTGGCCGGGACCTGCTCGAGATCCTCATGCTCGGGTGGTTTGTGAACTGTTTGGCGCCGGCGAAGCTGGGCGATCTGTACCGCAGCTACCTGGTGAAGCAGCGGTTCAACGTGTCCCTGTCGCGCACCGTTGGGGTCGTCGTCGCCGAGCGGCTGCTCGACATCTTCGTGGTCTTCGCACTCCTCGTGGTCGGCGGGTACATCGCGTTCGGGCGCACGGTGCTGCCGGACCTGCGGCTCGTCTATCTGTCCGGCGCGGCGCTCGCGGTGCTCATCGTCGTGGCGTTCGTCGTCGTGTACTACGTCGCCCCGCGAGTGGGACGGTTCTTTCCGAACGAGGTCCGCCGGATCGGCCGGCTGTTCCGCGAGGGCGTCCTCCATTCATTCCGGGCGCTCCCGGAGGCCGGGCCGGAGACGCTGATCATCTGGCTCGCCGAGGCGGCGCGCCTTGCGTTCGTGCTCGCCGCCCTCGGCCTCGAGCTGCCGATCTCCGGTGTCATCTTCGTGGCCGTGGCGTCCTCGCTCCTCACCACGGTTCCGCTCACGCCTGCGGGGTTCGGCTTCGTCGAGCTCGCGGTCGTCTACGTACTGACCACCGGCTTCGGCCTGCCGACGCACGACGCGATCGCCGTCGCGGTCCTCGACCGTCTGGTGAGCGTGTTCTCGGTCATCGTGATCGGTGGGATCGTCTATCTGCGCCATCGCCGCCAGGAGTCGCTCGTACCATCACGTCGTTGAGCGCCGCTCGCCGGCTCGCCGGGCTCGTCGGAGCGCTCCTTCTATTCCGGGTCGCGTCCGCCGCGTTCGTGGTGTTCCAGCCCGGCTACACCGACGCCTACTACTACGCGGACGTCGCGAAGCGGCTCGCCGCCGGTCAGGGCCTCACCGCGGATTTCATCTGGAGCTTTCTCGAAGGGGTCGGTCCGCTGCCCGTGCCGAGCCATCGGTTCTGGATGCCGCTCGCGACGGTCGTCCAGGCCATCGGGATCAAAGCCCTGCCGTTCATCGACGCGTTCCACGCGGCGCAGGCGGTCGAGATCCTGATCGCGTGCCTCGTCCCGGTCGTCGCCTATCGAGCGGCGCGCTCGCTCGGCGCGTCGGCGAACGGCGCGCTCGTCGGGGCGGCGCTCGCCGGCCTCGGCGGCGCCTTCGCTCCGGGGTGGGTGAGCCTGGATTCATTCGCGCCAGCGGCGGTCATCGGAACCGTCTTCTTCCTCCTCTACCGCCGCGCCGCGACCGGCGACGTCCGGGCCGGCGCGCTCGCCGGACTTGCGGTCGGGCTGCTGTTCCTCGCGCGCGCCGAGGCCGCGCTGTTCGGCGTCGCGCTGCTCTGGCTCCTGCGCGCGCCGGTCTCGCGCCGCGCGGCGGCGGCCGGAACGGCCGTGGCGCTCGTGATCGGACTCGGCTGGTTCGCACGCGACCTGAGCCTCGGGCGGGGCCCCGATCTCTTCGCCCGCTCGGTGCTGCTCGTGCGCTACGAAGACTTCTTCGCCGCCGGACCGATCGCCGCGCCGACGGTGGATCAGCTCCTTGCGCCCAAGCCCGAAGCGCTCATCACGAACGTCGTCACGTTCGCGTTCGGCTTCGGTCTCCTGCTCGTTCCGGGGATGGTGAGCGCGATCTGGGTCCGGCGAGACCGGCCCGACGTGCGCGCGTACGCGGGCGTCATCGCGCTCGTGTACCTCGTCGAGAGCCTGGTCTTCACGCTGCACTCGACGCGCGGGTCGTACTTCCACTCGCTCGCCGCGTTCCTGCCCTTCGGGGTCGCCCTCGGGGTCGTTGGGACGGCCGAGCTGCTGCGGACGGTCGAGCGCGCCCGTGTCGCGGCGGCCGGCGGAGTGGTCGCGGCGATCCTCGTCTCGGTGTTCGCGCTGGCCCAGTGGGACGAGTCGTTCAACCCGATATACCGGGCCAGGACTGACGCGGTCGCGGCCATCCCACCCGGGCCCTTCCTCGCGATCGACGCTGCCGCATGGCGGTGGATCGCCGACCGGCCGGTGATCGTCACTCCAGCTGACGGAGTCGCTGCCGGCCTCTGCGCGGCAGCCGACCGCGGAGCTCGCGCGATCGTGCTCGAGCCCGTCCACTTCTCGACCTATCAGGCCCTCTGGGACGGCTCCGCGCCAACTGGTCTGCAGCCAGCGGTGACGGCGGGCATCTTCCGGATCTACGCCTTCCCTCCGAAGGACGCGATCGACTGTCTAAGACGTTGAGCTGGATCGCGCGCAATGCGTTCCCGATCGGCCTGGCCGCGGCCGGTTTCACGCTCGCGGTCGGCTTGCCCAGTGGCGACCCCGACACGTACTGGCATCTCGCGAGCGGGCAATGGATGCTCGACCACCACCAGATCCTGCGCGCGGACATCTTCAGCTCGACCGTGAGCGGCCAGCCCTACAGCGTCGGGGAGTGGCTCGGCGAGGTCGTCCTCACCCTGGTCTTCAATGCCGGTGGCTGGGCCGGGCTCGCGATCTTCCGCGGGCTGCTGGTCGCCATCGCGGCGTTCTTCCTCGCCAGGCTCGCGCGTCGTGGCGGCGCTCCGCTCATGGCCGCGCTCTTCATCGTCGTGGTGGCGCTCGTCTTCTCGAAGTCCCGATGGACGGACCGGCCCGCCATCTTCACCTTCGTGCTGTTCCCGGTCGCGCTTGACCTGCTCTACAGCGCCCGCGCCGGATCGCGGCGCGCGCTCATCGCGATCCCGCCGCTCATCCTCCTCTGGGCGAACCTGCATGGCGGCTACCCGATCGGCATCGCCCTCGTGCTCGCGTTCACGTTCGAGGCGCTCATCGTGCGGCGGTCGAACGTCATGCCGCTTGTCGTCACGCTCATCGCGAGCGTCGTCCTGTCGTTCGCGGATCCGGAGACCTTTGGCGTTGCCGGCGCGGTCGGCCATGCGTTCGCGCCGCCTCGGTTCATCAGCGAGGAGGCCCCGCCGGACGTGCTCGAGCCGTCGGGCTTCATCTTCGCCGTGTTCGTCCTCGCATCGCTCGGCGTCGCGCTCTTCGACGGAGGTGGGTTGCTCGACGCACTCCTATTGATCCCGCTCCTCTGGCTGGGGCTCTCCGCTCAGCGGCAGCTGGCGTTCTTCGTGTTCGCGGCGACGCCGTTCGTGTCGGCGGGCGCGGCGTGGCTGTATCTGCGAATGCGCCGGGGCGCGACGCCCCTTCGGCCGATGCCGCCGATGGCCGCGGCGGCCCTGGCGGTGCTGCTCTGTGCCGGGGCGCTCGTCAGCGCGATCGGCGCCCCGCAGGCACCCGACGACCACGCCTACCCGGTCGGCGCAGTCGCAGCTCTGAGAACGGGATCGGGCACCCTGCTGAATGAGTACGACTGGGGTGGCTACCTCATCTATCGCGTCCCTGAGCGGAAGGTCTTCGTCGATGGCCGGCTGTTCCCCTTCTATCCGGACGTGCTGCGCGACTACCGCGATGCGGTCGAGCTCCGACCCGACTGGAAGGACGTGCTCGCGCGATACGACGTCCGCGAGGTCTTGCTCATGCCGGCGAAGGCGCTGGCGGTCGCGCTCCGCGAAGATGGGTGGACCATCCGGGCAGAGGGTCCGAACTTTGTCCTGCTGGCGAAGCCGTGAGAACTCCGTTCGTGGTGCCGATCGCGATCGGCGCGGTGTTCGGTGGGGCGTCCACGCAGCTCGCCGTTGGCGACAGCGATGTGTTCTGGCACCTCGTCGTCGGGCGCGACGTGCTGCGCGGTCTCATCGCTGCGCCGGATGGCCTCTCGTGGACCGTGGCCGGTCAGGCCACGTCGAGCGATCAGTGGCTTGGCCAGGCGCTGTGGGCGCTGGCGTACGACGGAGGCGGGTGGCGCGGCGTGGTCGCTCTTCGGGCGCTCGCGATCGCGCTGCTGGTCGGCGTCATCGTCTACGCCGCGTTGCGCGAGCGGCCGACCCGCCCGCTCGGAGCGGTGCTCGCGGCCCTCCCGGCGATCGCCCTCTCGCGCTTCGTGTGGACCGAGCGACCCGAGCTCTTCGGTTTCGTCTGCTTCGCCCTGCTCATCGTGCTCCTGCGGTCCGCGCGCAGCGGCAGCGACCGTGCGCTCTACTGGATCCCACCACTGATCCTCGTGTGGGCGAACCTCCACGGCTCGTTCGCGCTTGGCGTCGGCCTCACCGGGCTTGTCGCGATCGAAGGCGCGGTCGCGCAACGATCGCGCCGTCGCATCTACGTTGTCGCCGCGGTCGGCTCGGTCATCGCGACCCTGCTCACGCCCGCGACCATCGGCAGCTGGACCGCGCCGGGATTCCACCTCTTGCATCCGCCGCGCGAGATCCAGGAGTGGAGCGTGCCCGACGTGACGACCCTCCCCGGAGCGATCTTCGCGGTCGCCCTGCTCTCGACGTTGCTCGTCGCGCTGTTCGCTCGGGCGCGGACGCCACGCGAGGCCGTGGTGTTGCTTCCCGTCCTGTTCCTGTCGCTCATCGCGACGCGGCAGATGCCCCTGTTCGCGATCGCGTCCGCTCCGTACCTCGCCGCGTATGGCCACGATGCCCTGGCGCACATCGCCTCCATCCGTGGCGGCCGTCTGCCGGCGCTGGCGGCCGCAACCGGCGCGCCTGGCCGCCGCGCAGACGCGATCGCACTCGCGATCGCGGCCGTCCTACTCGCCGTCGCAGCCCGGATCGGCGTGAGCTCGCCGGACCTCAGCGGTTACCCGACCGCGGCGCTCGCCTCGCTTCGCGTGGGGCCGGGTCTGCTGAATCAGTACGACTGGGGCGGCTACCTGATCTGGGCCGCACCGGCGACGCCGGTCTTCGTCGACGGCCGGCTGACCCCGTACCTGAGCGGAGTGCTCGACGACTACACCACCGTCCTCGGCGTCCATCCGGGATGGCGCGACGTCATCGCGCGGCGCGGCATCCGGCAGATCCTCGTGCGACCGAGCGATCCGGTCGCGGTGCGCGCCCGCGACCTCGGCTGGCCCATCCGCGCCTCATCTGACACCTTCGTCCTGATCGACGTGCCCTGAATGCCGGCGGCCGAGCCCTAGGATGCCTAGACGAACGAGCGCACCCCCGCGAAGCTTCCGCGCGAGGACGACCTTGACGGTCAGTTCGACCTCATCGTCGATCAGCTGCGGCGCGAGGTCCGCCGGCTCCGGCAGCAGGTCGAGCGGTTCCAGAAGGCCTACACGAAGCGCGCCGAGGGTCAGTCCAAAGCGTCGGGCGAGCCGGATGAGGCCTCGCAGCGCGCGTTCCGCCGGCTGAAGCAGCTGCAGCTCGCGATCAGCCACATCGAATCGAGCGCCGCGTACCTCGGCGGCACCGGCATCGAGCTCGAGCCGAACGACGAACAGGAGCAGATCGTCACCGTCGCCCAGCGGGTCCTCGAGAGCCTCGAGGCCGAGCGCGAGCGGCTCTATCGCGACGTCCATGACGGCCCGGCGCAGGTCCTGGCGAACGCGATGTTCGAGGTCGAGTACCTCGAGCGCATCGCCGACCGCGCGACCGGCGAGGCCCGTACGGCCCTCAAGGCCGAGCTCGCAAATCTCAAATCCCAGTTCCGCGCGTCGCTCGACGCGGTCCGCGGCATGATCTACGACCTCCGCCCGCCGATCCTCTCGGAGCTCGGGCTCGCCGGCGCGATCCGCAACTACGCGACCGAGTACCAAGCCCGCTACGGGCTGCGAGTCGACTGCCATCTCGACGCGGGCGACACCGGCCTCGAGCCCGCCCAGGAACTCGCGATCTACCGCGTGATGCAGGAGGCCCTGCAGAACGTGCACAAGCACGCGCAGGCATCGGCGGTCGGGATCGTGTGGCAGAAGTCGAAGGATCAGTGGCTCATGCACTGCACCGACGACGGGGTCGGCTTCGACATCGTGAAGGTCGCCCGCCGCCAGCGGTCCGTCGGGATGCTCGCGATGCGCGAGCGAGCCGAGCTGATCGGCGGGCGGCTGCAGGTCCAATCGACGCCGGGACAGGGCACCGCCGTTACACTCCTGCTTCCAACGAGCAAGGAGGGGGACACGCTTGGCCGATAAGCCGGAGAAGGCCATCCGCATCGTGCTCGCCGACGCGAGTCGCTTGACGACCCTCGGCATCACGCAGGTCCTCGAGAAAGAAGCCGACATGGAGATCCTCGCCGTCGTCACCGACGGAGAGGACGCTGTGGCGAAGACCATCGAGCTCGAGCCCGACGTCCTCATCATCGAGGTCGACCTGCCGCAGCTCTCGGGCATCAAGGCGACGCAGAAGGTGCGCCGCGAGCTTCCGCACGTCGCGGTCGTGATCCTCACGGCCCTCGAGGAGGAGCAGACGCTCTTCGACGCGATCCGCGCCGGGGCCGCCGCCTACCTGCACAAGGACTGCGAGCCGAAGGAGCTCGTCGAATCCATCCGCAAGGTGCGCAACGGCCAGTTCATCATCAACGAGAAGATCTTCGCGAAGCCGGCGGTGGCCACGAAGGTGCTTGCCGAGTTCCGCGAGCTGTCCGTCTACGGGCCCGGCAGCTCCCACGTCTTCGCGCCGCTGTCGCCGCGCGAGGTCCAGATCCTCGACAACATCGCGCAGGGCATGACGAACAAGGAGGTCGCATACACGCTCGCGATCTCCGAGCAGACCGTGAAGAACCACATGTCGAGCATCCTGCGCAAGCTCTCGGTCAACGACCGGACGCAGGCCGTCGTCTACGCGATGCGGCAGGGCTGGATCAAGGGACCGGAGATGAGCAACTAGCGTGGCCCAGAAGGCGCCGAGCAGCATCGTCGCCAGCTTCACGACCGAGCAGGCGAAGATCACCGCCGAGATGCGGGAGCTCGACCTCCTCATCGAGTCCACCCAGACCGAGGTCAACCGGCTCAAGCAGCGCGAGGACACCGCAAAGACCAAGCTCGACGGCATCCGCGCAAACCAACCGAACCCGGAGGCGATCGCTGCGGGCGACGAGTTCGCGTCCGCACAGGGGCGGCGGCTCACGATGGAAGGCCAGATGGGCTCGCTCCAGGCGAAGCGCAAGCTCCTCGATCGGGTCCAGACCCTCGTCGCCGGCGCGCGTGACCAGCTCGCCCACTTCAGCGCCCCGCCGATGCCGGCGAACACCGCGCCGGTCATCGACGAGAGCAAGCTGCTCCAGGCCGTCGTCGACACGCAGGAGGAAGAGCGCCGGCGCATCGCCCGCCAGGTCCACGACGGCCCGGCCCAGGCGATGGCGAACGTGGTCCTGCAGTCCGAGATCAGCGAGCGCCTGTACAGCGTCGACCCGGATCGCTCGCGCAAGGAGCTCGCGGCACTGCGTCAGATGGTGAACAAGACCCTGCAGGAGCTGCGGGGCTTCATCTTCGAGCTCCGCCCGATGATCCTCGACGACCTCGGGCTCGTCCCGACGCTGCGCCGGTACATCCAGACGCTCATGGACAAGCACGGCATCCGTATCGACTTCTCGAGCACCGGCCGCGATCGCCGGCTCCCGTCGGACGACGAGGTCGCGATCTTCCGGCTCATCCAGGATTCGCTCGTCGAGCGGATCGAGAAGGGCGACGCCAAGGACATCGTCCTCGGCATGACCTGGAAGGACCAGCAGCTCGACATCCTCCTCCAGAGCGACGGAAAGGATCTCCCCTCCGACGGCGAGCTCGCCTCGGGCCTCCGCCGCAGCGAGCGGCTCGAGCTGCTCAAGGGCGAGTCGACGCACGAGGCCCGGCCGGACGGCACGGTCGTGCTGCAGGTGAAGGTCCCGATCCGCGCGGCCACGGCGATGGTCAGCTAACCAGGGTCACCCGCCGCCGACGGCCGCCAGAGCCGTGCCGATGTAGTAGTGGGCGAGGATCTGCTGATACGACGAGCCACCGAGGGCCATCCCCTGGGCGCCCCACTGCGACATGCCGACACCGTGGCCGAAGCCCTTTCCCGTGAACACGAAGGTCGCCGGCAGCTCGTAGACGTAGCCGGTGACGCGCAGGCCCAGCTCGTTGCCCGAGCCATCGCGCAAGATCTCGAAGCTCGTCTGCACGACCCGCGCGCCAAGGAGCTCGAGCGCGCTGATGCG
>DASUSA010000157.1:0-7695 GCA_036375335.1 Candidatus Limnocylindria bacterium | reverse complement strand
GCCCACGGTGCCGGGCACCGTCGCCATCCATTCCAGCCCAACGATGCCATTGCGCGCCGCCGCGGCCGCGACGCTCGCCAGCGGCGTGCCGGACGCGGCGTCGAGCACGGTCCCGTGGACGGAGACGTCGCTCCACGTGTTCGCGAAGACGACACCGCGGATCCCCGCGTCGGCGACCAGGAGATTGGTCCCGCCGCCGAGGATGAACGTCGGGAGCTCGGCCTCGCGGGCGACCCGGACCGCGCCGACGAGGTCGTCCTCGCTGCGCACGCGGACGAAGTAGTCCGCCGGTCCGCCGATGTGCAGCGAGGTGTGCCGGCTCATCGGCTCGGCGCGCGCGCCGCCGAGCTCGTTCACGCCGGGCTGCCGGCGGCGAGCAGCGCCAGGAGCTGCTCGCCGACCGGGCGGATGTCACCGGCTCCGAGGATGAGCACGACATCCCCCGACCGCACCCGGGCTGCCAGCTCGCGTGCGGCCGCTGCGACGTCGGGCGCGTACGTGCCGCGTGTCCGTGCGGCGAGCCGTCGCGCGTCACCGCCGCCACCCTGCTCCCGCGCCGACGCGAATGTCTCGACGATGACCCGCTCGTCAGCGGTGCCGAGCGCAGCCTCGAAGTCGTCGAAGAACGCGACGAGCCGGCTCGGCGTGTGCGGCTGGAACACCGCGAAGAGGCGCCCACCGCGACCCACCCGCGGGCGCACGGCCGCGATCGACGCTCGCAGCTCCGAGGGATGATGGGCGTAGTCGTCGATCACGACCACCCCGCCCGACTCGCCGAGCGGCTCTAGCCGGCGGACCGTGCCGTTGAATCCGTGGAACGCGTCGGCGGCGACCGACAGCGCGACGCCGCACGCGACCGTGGCGACCACCGCGGCCGAGGCGTTGAGCGCGTTGTGGGTGCCCGGAAGCCGGAGGGTCACCCGCCCGCGGCCGGCGGGGCCCGCGAGCATGAAGGTCTGCCCGACGCCGGTGTCCACGCGATCGCCGATCTGGTAATCGGCGCCCACGCTCATTCCGTAGCGCACGGTCCGCGCCGACGTCAGCGAACGCGCGCCTGGATCGTCAGCGCAGGCGACGAGCGTGGCGACCTGCCCCGCGAACGTCTTGAATGTGGTGTCGTAGTCGGCCTTCGTCGGGAAGATGTCGACATGGTCGTGCTCGACGTTGGTCACGATCGCGACCTCCGGCCGGAGCACCAGGAACGTGCGGTCGTACTCATCGGCTTCGATGACGAGCGTGCGGTCGCGACCGGCGTACGCGTTCGTGCCGAGATCGCGCAGCGGAGCGCCGCAGATGAGCGACGCATCCACGCCGCCCGCACGAAGGGCGGTCCAGGTCAACGCGGTGGTGGTCGTCTTGCCGTGGGTGCCGGCGATCGCGACGACCCGCTCCCCGCGGGCGAGTTCGCGCCACGCGTCCTCGCGCTTCCACACGAGGATCCCGGCGTCGAGCGCGGCACGAACCTCGGGATTCGATTCACCGTATGCGCTCGATCGCAACACCACATCGGCGCCCGCGATGTGTGCGGCGTCGAACGAGCGGTGCACCGTTGCGCCATCACGCGCGAGCGCTTCGGCGAGCTCCCAGCTTCCGGTGTCCGAGCCGCTGACCCGGTGCCCGCGGGCGAGGAGGATGCGCGCGACCGCGGACATGCCCATGCCGCCGATGCCGACGACGTGGATCCGCACTAGCCGCACCCGCCCAAGGCGAGGACCGCGCGGGCGATCGTCACCGCGGCTTCGGGGCGGCCGGCGGCCTTCGCGTTCGCGGCCATCCGCGCGAGCCGCACCGGATCATCGAGCAGGCCGGTCACGACCGACACGAGCCGGTCGCCGTCGAGGTCGCTCTCCGGCAGGATGACTGCGGCGCCGAGTTCGGCCGCAGCGCGCGCGTTCGCCGCCTGATGCGCGTTCATCGCGGCCCCGAACGGAACGAGGATCAGCGGGACGCCGAAGGCGAGTGGCTCGGCGATCGACGAGGAGCCCGCACGGCCGACCACCAGATCGGCAGCGGCGAGCGCGGCGCCCATCTCGTCGTGGAGAAACCCGTGCGGCTGATAGCGCGGACGATCGGCCTCCGGCAGCAGCGCCCGGCTCGCCTGGGCCCGCGCGAGGTTGGCCGGCCCAGTGTGGTGGATGACCGACACCCGTCGTACGAGCCGCGTGAGCGCCGACTGGGTCGCCGAGTTGATCCGCTCCGAGCCCTGACTTCCCCCGGTGATGAACACGACCGGCCCGTCGGCCGGGAGCCCGAGCGCGCTCCGTCCGTCGGCCCTGGTCCACCGCAGGAGCGAACCGCGGACCGGATTGCCCGTGACGGTCGCGCGCTCGCGCGGCATCGCCGACCGCGCCGGTTCGAAGGTCAGGCCGATGCCCGATGACCAGCCCGCGACCGCGCGCAGCGCGCGGCCAGGGATCGCGTCGCCGACCCAGAGGTAGATCGGCACGCGCAGCGCGCGTGCGGCGAACAGGACCGGGAGTGAGCTGAAGCTCCCGCTCGTGAGTGCGACATCGGGTCGGAAGCCGATCAGTTGGATGAGCGCATCGATCGCCGCCACCGGCAGGAGGAGCCCATGCAGCACCAGCGCGAGTCGGGAATCCGGATCGCGCAGCGATGGCAACGGCGTCGCGTGGAAGGCGATGCCCGCCTTGCGGGCGAGATCACCCTCGAGACCGCGCCGTCCCCCGATGAACCGGAGATCGACGGTCGTCAGCGCGACCAGGGCCTCGGCCACCGCGAGGAGCGGGCTGACGTGCCCGGCGGTCCCTCCCCCCACGAGGAGCACCTTGCACCGGCGCCCGGTCGTCCGCGCGCGCGACCGCTTGCCGTCCAACGTTCAGCAGGATACCGACGGCAACGAGGCCGACGCAGATCGAGGAGCCGCCATACGAGATGAACGGGAGGGTGATCCCGGTCATCGGCAGGAGCGCCGCGACCACCGCCATGTTCACCCATGCCTGGAACACGAGCCACACGGTCACGCCGGTCGCGAGCAGCGCGCCCGTGGCATCGGGCGCGGAGAGCGCGATGCGGACGCCCTTGAACGCGATCACGAGGAACAGGACCACGACCGTGAGCGTCCCAAGGAGCCCAAGCTCATCGCCGAGCACGGCGAAGATCGAATCGGTGTACGGCGCGGGTAGGAAGCCGAACTTCTCCTTCCCTGCCCCGAGGCCCTCCCCGAGCGGTCCGCCGAGCGCAAGGCCGTAGATGGATTGGATGGTCTGGAACCCGGCACCCTGCGGCTCGCTCCACGGATCGAGGAACGTGACGAGTCGCAGGAGCCGGTACGGCTGCACGACCGCGACGGCGGCGACGCAGATGGACGCGAGCCCGCCGAGTGCTGCGAATTCGATGATCCGGGCCCCGGCGACGAAGTACATCGCGAGGCCGATGGCGACGACCACGATCGCGGTGCCGAGGTCGGGCTCCGCGATCACGAGCGCGCCGACGAGCGTGAGCACCGCCACGAACGGCACGGTCACGGACCAGCGTCCGACGAGCTCGCGCTTCGCGGCGAGCCAGAACGCGAGGTACACGACGAGCGCGAGCTTCGCGAGCTCGGCGGGCTGCAGCCCGGCGAACGACGAGATGCGTAGCCAGCGCGATGCGCCGCCGACGCGCGTCCCCACGCCGGGCACGAGCACGACGACGAGCAGCAGGATCGCGATCGCGAGTCCGGGAAGCGCGAGGCGCCGGTAGTGGTGGTAATCGATCCGCGCGACCACGAGCATCGCGGCGAGGCCGATCGCGACCCACGCCGATTGCTGGATCAGGAAGTAGCGCGGGTCGTCCTGCGCATCGAGGGCCTTGATGCCGCTCGCGCTGTAGACCATGGCGAGCCCGATCCCGAGCAGCGCGACGATGACCGACAGGAGCATGAGGTCGTATCCGGTGTGGGTCGGAAGGTGAAGGCGCTTCATGCCCGCGTCGCCTCGAGACCGCGCACAGCAGCGCGGAACGCCTCGCCGCGCTCCTCGTATGACGAGAACATGTCGAACGACGCGGCCGCAGGCGAGAGCAGCACGACATCGCCGCGCTGCGCGATCGCCGTCGCCCGGCTGACCGCATCGCGGAGATCCGTCGCGCGCTCGACCGGCAGGTTCTTCTTCGCCGCACCCGCACGCTCGAGGGCGCCCGCGATCTCGTCCGCGGAGCGACCGATGAGCACGGCACCGCGCGCTTTCCGGACCACCTCGCGCGCGAGCTCGGCGTAGTCCGCGCCTTTCGACACGCCGCCAAGGATGAGGACGGCCGGACGGTCGTACGCGGCGATGGCCGGGATCGTCGCGTACGGTGTCGTTCCCTGCGAGTCGTTCACGTAGAGCACACCGCCGATCTCGGCCACCGGCTCGAGCCGGTGCGGCAAGCCGCCGAACGCCCGCAGCACGTCCGCGATGTCCGCCGCTCCGACCCCCTGGAGATCGCCGACGATCGCCGCGGCGAGCGCGTTGCCGACGTTGTGCATGCCGGGCACGCGGAGCTCGCGCTCGTGCATGAGCTTCGTCGCATTCGCTCCGTTGACGAGCCGGAGGGTGCCGTCGGTGTCCCGGAAGGCGCCCCGCTTCGGTCGCATCGAGACCGAGTAGCCGCGGACCTCCGAGGGCACGCCGGTGTGCAGCGAGACGGTCGTCGGGTCGTCGAGATTCAGCACGGCCACGTCACGGGGGCCTTGCCAGGCCAGGATGTTGCGCTTCGCGGCGACGTACGCGTCGCGCGTGCCATGGTGGTCGAGGTGGTCCTCGAGCACGTTTGTGATGACCGCGACGTGGGGACTCCGGCCGACCGTCTCGAGCTGAAAGCTCGATAGCTCGAGGACCACGATGTCGTCAGGCTTGATCGTCGACAGGCCGTCGATGATCGACAGGCCGATGTTGCCGCCGACCACGACGCGCCGCGGCCCGCGGCGGAGGATCTCGGCGACGAGGGTCGTGGTCGTGCTCTTCCCCTTGGTCCCGGTGATGCCGACGATCGGGGCGGGACAGAGCCGGACGAACAGCCCGATCTCCGTGAGCACGGGGATGCCCCGCTGGATCGCGCGCTGCACGGTCGCGGACCGCGGCCGCACGCCATTCAGGACGAACACGAAGTCCGGATCCGCGAGCGCGGCATCGTCGCTGGACGGGCCGAGCACGAGGTCGGCCGGCGTCTCGCCGAGGCGTCCGATGCCCTCACCGAG
Organism: Candidatus Limnocylindria bacterium; assembly: GCA_036375335.1. Lineage (GTDB taxonomy): Bacteria > Chloroflexota > Limnocylindria > P2-11E > P2-11E > UBA4735. Next base: position 2,516 of record DASUSA010000157.1, on the reverse strand, counting down.
CTTCTCGCGCGGGAGCGGATCGGTGATCGTGACGCGCGCCCCGTTGGCGACGAGGAACCGGGCGATGCCGGACGCGGTGCGGCCCTTCCCGAGCCCCACGATCGTGACCCGCCGCCCCCGGAAGTCCGCGGGCGCGACGTCGGGGTCGAAGACCAGGGTCATCGGCTCGGCCACCCGATGATGCCGAGCCCGGTGCCGTTCTGACCCTTGTCTCCGCGGTAGCTCCACACGTCGGCGCCGCCACTCTGCGTGCACACGTCGCAGCGTTCGATCGTCCGCACGCCGGCCTGCTCGAGCTGCTGCGCGTTCGCGGACCAGAGGTCGAACACCGGGCGGCCGTCTGGGCCGGCGAACAGGACGTCGGCGCTGTCCGCACCGAGACGCTCGCGGATCGTCGCTGCCCGCACGTCGTCGATGACGTAGCAGCACGGCCCGATCGACGGCCCGATGGCCGCGACGAGCCGCGCCGGGTCCGCGCCGTTGCGCACGAGCGTCTCCACCAGCCGCTCGGCGATCCGCTTGCTCGTCCCCTGCCAGCCCGCGTGCGCGGCGCCGACCGGCCCGCCCGGGTCGGCCACGAGGATCGGCACGCAATCCGCGGCGGCGACCCCGAGGAGCAGGCCCGGGGTCGACGTCCACATCGCGTCGGCCTCCGGCCAGGGCGTCGCGACGTCGTCCGCGCGCACGACCGTGTCGCCGTGGACCTGCTTGAGGCGGACCACCCGCTCGAACCCGAGACGCTTCGCGAGGGCGTCGCGATTGCGATCCTGCTCCTCGAGCGCGTACACGCCGCCGGCCATGCTGCCGAGCGCGCGCGTGGTGAAGCCGGCCACGAGCCCGAGCGCGGAGAGTGCGGGCGAGCGGAGCACGCCGTCGCGCTCGACCCACGTTACGTCAAGGAGCGTCACGAGAGCGGCGTCGCGAACGCAAGGATCGCCGCGGCGATCCCGGCAAGCGCTCCGATGAGCCAGAACCGGATGGTCACCTTCTCCTCCGGCCAGCCGATGAGCTCGAAGTGGTGATGGATCGGCGCCATCCGGAACACGCGCTTGCCGCGGAGCTTGAAGCTGCCGACCTGCAGGATGACCGAGACGTTCTCCACGACGAAGATCACCCCGGCCACCGGGAGCAGCAGCACAAAGCCGGTCGTCAGCGCCACCGTCGCAAGCATCGCGCCGAGCGAGAGCGAGCCGACGTCGCCGAGGATGAACTCCGCGGGATGGGCGTTGAACCAGAGGAACGCCAGCAACGCGCCGACGACCCCCGCGCAGATCACGACCAGCCACGGGAAATGCAGCCGGGCTGCGGCGATGAAGGCGAACGACAGGAACGCGAAGACGAGCGTCCCGCCGGACAGGCCGTCGAGGCCATCCGCAAGGTTCACCCCGTTCGACGTCGAGATGATCGCGAAGACCGCGAGCGCAACGAACAAGGGCGCTCCGATCTGGACCTCGCCGACCAGCGGGACGAACACGCCGGTGATCGCGAAGTGCCGCTGGATGTAGAGCGCGGCCACGACCGCGACGACCAGCTGCCAGACGAGCTTGTGCCGGCCACGGATGCCGAAGCCGTAGACGATGTTGACGTAATCGTCGACGAAGCCGAGGACGCCGACAGCGATGAGCGCGCCGACCGGGATGATCGTCTGCGCGACGAAGTCCCCGCGTTGTGGCTCCTGCAGCAGAGCGAAGACCACCAGCCAGAGCGCCGCGACCACTGCGATGATCAGGACGCCGCCGAGGGTCGGCGTGCCCTGCTTCGCGTAGTGCGATTGGGGACCCTCGCGGCGGATCTGCTTTCCCATCCGGAAGTGCCGGAGCAGCCTGATGTACGGGCTGCCGAGGACGAGGCCGAGCAGGAAGGCGGCGAGGAGCACGCCGAGCGCGAGCACGGCCATCTAGGCCGGAGCCTCGGTCCGCACGAGGGCGTCGGCCAGCTTGTCCAACGCGAGGGCCCGCGAGCCCTTCACCAGGACCGTGTCGCCCGGACGGAGGAGCTGGCGTAGTCGCACGAGCGCCTCGCCGCCGTCGGCGGCGCGCTGCACGTCGCGCAGCCCGTTGCGCTCGGCCGCGGCGGCGATGGTCCCGGCGAGCTCGCCCACGGCCACGAGTGCGTCGGCGCTCTGCGCGACGTCCGCGCCGACGGCCTCGTGCGCCCCGACCGACAGGCTGCCGAGCTCGAGCATGTCGCCCAGCACCGCGACCCGGCGCCCGCGCACGGCGCGGAGCACGGCGAGCGCCGCGTGCACCGCCGCGGGGCTCGCGTTGTACGAGTCGTCGATGACCACGAGGCCGGCGCCGCGGCGCACGCTCATCCGGTGGGCCGGCCGCTCGAGCGTCGCGAGGGCCAGGGCCGCCTCATCGAGCGGCACGTCGAGCACGACGGCCGCGCCGATGGCCGCGAGCGCGCTCGTCAAAAGATGCCGTCCAGGGAGCGGCAGGTGGGCCTCGGCCTGCTGGCCCGAGGCGTGCGCGACGAATCGGATCCCGTCGAGCCCGGCGTCGCGGATGTCGGTC
>DASUSA010000156.1:0-9151 GCA_036375335.1 Candidatus Limnocylindria bacterium | reverse complement strand
TGGATCGGCAAGTGTCCGAGCTGCGGCGGCTGGAACACCCTCGTCGAGGAGCGCGTGGTCGCGCCGCCCAAGGGCCGCTCCGGAGCCACCCGCGCGCCGCGCGAGCCGATCGCCCTCGACGCGGTCCCGCCCGACGCCGAGGTGCGGATCCCGACCGGGATCGGCGAGTTCGACCGCGTCCTGGGCGGTGGGATCGTGCGCGGCTCGCTCGTCCTGCTCGGTGGGGACCCGGGCATCGGGAAGAGCTCCCTGCTGATGCAGGCATCGGCGAGCCTGAGCCAGCGCGGGACCGTCCTGTACGTGTCCGGCGAGGAGTCGGCGGCCCAGGTGAAGCTGCGGGCACGGCGGTTCGGCATCGAGGGCGGCAACATCCTGCTGCTCGCCGAGACCGATCTCGGGACCGTGATCGAGGTGATCCGCCGCACCAAGCCGATCTTCTGTGTCATCGACTCGATCCAGACGATGAGCTCGGACATCATCGGGTCGGCCGCCGGCGGCGTCTCCCAGCTCCGGGAATGCGCCGCGCGGCTGCTCGAGGTCGCAAAGGGCGACGACGTCCCGATCTTCCTGGTCGGCCACGTGACCAAGGAGGGCAACGTCGCGGGGCCGCGCGTCCTCGAGCACATCGTCGACGCGGTGCTGTATCTCGAGGGTGAGCGATTCCACTCGTTCCGGATCCTCCGCGGTGCGAAGAACCGGTTCGGCTCGACGGACGAGGTCGGCGTGTTCGAGATGGGCGAGAGCGGGCTGCGCGAGGTCATGAACCCGTCGGAGGTGTTCCTCGAGGAGCGCAGCCGCGGGGTCGCCGGAAGCGTGATCGTCCCGACGATCGAGGGGACCCGGCCGCTCCTTGTCGAGGTGCAGGCGCTCGTCACGCCGACGAGCTTCGGCCTTCCGCGCCGGACGGTGAACGGGGTCGACCCGCAACGGATCGCCCTGTTGCTCGCGGTGCTCACCAAGCGCGCCGGGCTGAGCAGCGGCTCGCACGATGTGTACGTGAATCTCGTCGGCGGGCTGCGGATCCGCGAACCCGCCACGGACCTCGGGGTCGCCGTCGCCGTCGCATCCGCGCTACGGGACCGCCCGGCGGATCCGCGCACCGTTTTCCTCGGCGAGCTCGGGCTCGGCGGCGAGCTTCGGCGGGTCCAGCGGCTCGCGGCCCGGTTGAAGGAGGCCGAGCGGCTCGGCTTCGAGCGGGCCATCGTCCCCGCCGCGAGCGCGGCCGACCGTGACGGTGCCGGACTCGAGGTGATCGGAGTCCCAACGTTACGCGACGCGCTGACCCGGTCGGGTATTTCGGACGGATGACCGGGCGTATCCTTCCTCGCATGATCGACCTCGCGCGGCACCAGCCGTCGGCCGGCGGCCACATCGTTATCGGTCGGGCCTTCGCGGTGCCGCAACTTGACAGAAAGGAGCGAGCAAAGCAGTGGCTCTCATCAGATTCGCCGGAGCGCTGTTCGGTTTCTTCTTCGGCTTCTTCCTCGCCGCGCAGCTGCTCCAAGTCAGTCAGGTCACGCCGCCGAACAATCAAGTTCTTGTCGTCTTTCTCCTCGCGGTGGCGTGCGCGATCCTCGGATGGCTCGGTGCCCCGTACGCGACGGTCAAGCCCATGGCGTGGATCGTCGCGCGGATCCGGGACACGGCCGCAGGCGACCTTGCCGCGGGGGTGCTCGGCGGCGGCGTCGGGCTGGTCCTGGCGCTCTTCCTCGCGTTCCCGCTGTCCTTCCTTCCCGGTGAGCTAGGCCGGTTCGCGCCGCTCGTCGGCGCGCTCGTGCTCAGCGTGCTCGGGGTGTTGGCCGGGACGATCAAGCGCGAGGATCTTCAGGGCGCCGTCCGGGACATCCGAGGTGGCCGGAAGGATCGCGGCGTGGGCGAGCGGCTGCTCCTCGATACCTCGGTGATCATCGACGGCCGGATCGCGGACATTGTGCGTGCGGGCTTCATCCGCGGCACGCTCGTGGTGCCGCGCTTCATTCTCGCGGAACTCCAATTCTTCGCCGACTCCGGCGACGGCACCCGCCGCGAGCGCGGCCGCCGCGGCCTCGAGATGCTCGCGAAGATGCAGAAGGAATCAACGGTCCAAGTGGCGATCGACGACGAGGATCCGGCCGGCGACGGCGCCGATGGGAAGCTCGTCGCCCTGGCGCGCGAGCGCCAGATCCCGATCGTCACCAACGACTATGGCCTCAACCGCGTGGCCGAGCTGCATGGCGTCACGGTCCTCAACGTCAACGATCTCGCGAAGGCGGTCCGTCCGGTCGTTCTCCCCGGCGAGGAGATCCATGTGCGCATCATCCAGGAGGGCAAGGAGGCCGGGCAGGGCGTTGGCTACCTCGAGGATGGGACGATGATCGTTGTCGAGAACGGCGCGCGATCCGTCGGCAACGAGCTCCCGGTGACGGTCATGCGCGTCCTGCAGACCGTCGGCGGCCGGATGATCTTCGCGCAGCCACGCGGCGAGGACCTCGCGGCGCGGCGGCCGCGGGCCGTCGGCCACTGATCGGCCGGTGACCGCCGGCCTCGCGATCCTCGCGGCCGGCAGCTCGAGCCGCGCCGGAGTCGATAAGGTGACCGCGGAGCTGGGCGGATCGCCGGTGCTGCTGTGGTCACTCGCCGCGGCCGCGGCCGCGGGCGTGTTCGCGGCGATCGTCGTGGTCGCGCCACCCGACCGCATGCCGGCGATCGCCGGCCTGGTCGGATCGCGCGCGCGGGTGATCGCCGGCGGGGCCTCGCGGACCGCATCCAGCTGGGCCGCGCTGGACGCGCTGCGGGCCTACGAGATCATCGCGATCCACGACGCCGCGCGGCCGTTCGCGACGCCGTCGCTGTTCGCGACGGTGGTCGCGGTCGCGGCGGAATACGGGAGCGCGGTGCCCGGCCTCGCCGTCGCCGAGACCGTTCGCCGGGCCAACCTCGCCGGGCGGGCCGTCGAGGAGGTCGATCGCACTGGGCTCTGGACCGCGCAGACGCCCCAGGCGTTCGCCCGGCCGCTCCTCGAGCGCGCCCGCGTGGCGGCCGCGGGCAAGACCTTCACCGACGATGCCGCGGCGGTCATCGCGCTGAACGAGGACGTCCGCCTGGTGCCCGGCGAACGGCGGAATTTCAAGCTCACCTCGACCGAGGACGTCGCCTATGCCCGGGAGCTCGCCGACAAGGGTCTGGTCGCGATCGCCGCCCAGCCCCTGCCGCGATGACGATGCCGCGGAGCGGGATTGGGTACGATATCCATCGTCTCGTGCCCGACCGCCGGCTGGTGCTCGGCGGCGTCAGGATCGATCATCCGACGGGGCTGGCGGGACACTCCGATGGCGACGTCCTGGCCCACGCGATCATGGACGCGCTCCTCGGTGCCACGGCGCTCGGCGATCTCGGGACGCACTTCCCGAGCGACGATCCGGCCTACGCCGGCGCGGACAGCATCGGACTCCTCGAACGGGTCGCGACGCTGGTCCGCTCCACGGGCTATCGGATCGGCTCGGTGGACGCGTCGGTCATCGCGCAGGCGCCACGGCTCGCACCGTACCTCGCGGGCATGCGCGACCGGCTCTCGCGGGCGCTCGGGATCGAGCTCGGCGCGGTGAGCGTGAAAGCGACGACGAATGACGGGCTCGGCATCGTCGGCGCAGGCGAAGCCATCGCCACACTGGCGACGGTGATCGTGGAGAAGGCCGAGCCGTAGGAGGCTCGCGCTATCGCGATCCAGCTCTTCAACAGCGAGACCCGCACCGTGCAGCCGTTCACGCCGCTCAAGGCCGGCGCGATCGGCATCTATGACTGCGGCCCGACCGTGTATGCCGAACAGCACATCGGCAACCTCTACCGGTACGTCGTCGCCGACGTCATCCGCCGCACGTTCGACTACTGCGGGTACGACGTGACGCAGGTCATGAACATCACCGACGCCGGCCACATCACCGAGGCCGACGATGACGGCGTGGCCCGGATGGAGAACGCCGCCCGTGCCGAGCAGGTCTCGCCGTTGGCGATCGCCGAGAAATACACGCGGATCTTCATGGCCGATCGGCACAAGCTGAACATCCTCGATCCAGACGTGATGCCGAAAGCGACGGATCACATCCCCGAGATGATCGCGCTCATCGAGCGGCTCCTTGCGAACGGCCACGCCTACGTCGCGGCCGACGGGGTCTATTTCGACACCACAACGTTCCCGGGGTATGGGACCCGCCTCAACCGCGAGCCCCCCGGCGAACGCCAGGCCGGCGCGCGAGTCGAGGTGAATCCGAACAAGCGCCATCCATTCGACTTCGCCCTGTGGCGGGCCGCGAAGCCGGGGGATCTGCAGATCTGGGATTCGCCGTGGATGCGCGGTAACCCCGGATGGCACATCGAGTGCTCGGCGATGTCGATGAAGTACCTCGGCGAGACCTTCGACCTCCATTCCGGCGGTGAGGATCATCTCTTCCCGCACCACGAGTGCGAGATCGCGCAGTCGGAGGCGGCGACCGGAAAGCCGTTCGTCCGGTTCTGGAATCACGTCTACTTCTTGAAGGTCGACGGCGGCGGGATGCACAAATCGATCGGGAACGTGTTCCTGGTGCGGGATATCGAGGAGCGCGGATTCGACCCGCTCGCGTTCCGGCTGCTCGTGCTCGGCGTGAGCTACCGCAAGGGCCTCGATTTCACCTGGGCGTCGCTCGCCGAAGGGCAGCGCCGGCTGGACAGCTGGCGGTCGCAGCTCCGTGAGGCGGTCCAGGCGGGCGGCGCGCCGACCGCGGTGGCCGAGGATGACCCGATCGGCCGGTCCTTCGCCGAGGCGATCGCCGACGACTTCAACACCCCGCGCGCGCTCGCGCAGGCGGAAGCCGCGCTGAAGCTGGTGAACTCGACCCACCACACGAGCCGGCTGCGAGGCCTCGGCCTCGTCTTCGACATGGATCGCGTTCTCGGCCTTCGCCTCGAAGCCGCGGCGACCGCGACCGAGGAGCTTGACGGTGACGACCGCCGGCTGTTCGAAGAGCGCCTGGCGGCCCGCCGGTCCGGCGATTACAAGCGATCGGACGAGCTTCGCGTCGCGCTCGAGGGGCGCGGCATCAGGGTGAAGGACACCAAGGACGGCGCGCGCTGGGAGCGCATCACGGAAGGAAGTGCACGATGAACGAGGAATTCGAAGGACCCGATCAAGCTGGTCCGGCCGATGGCGGGCAGCGCGACGGCGCGCCCCCGGACAGCGCTGCCCAGGGATCGCCGGCGCCGCAGGCCGGCGCACCGCAGGGCGGGGATGGCGATCCGAACAACCGCCGTCCCCGGCGGCGCGGCCGGCGCGGTCGCGGCGGCGGCGTCGGCCAGCCATTCGTGCCGTCGCGCGGCCCGCTGAACCAAGGCTTCCGGCCAGCTCAGCCATTCCGCGGACCGGCCCGGCCGGGCCTCGCGCCGCGTCCGGCGCCGCGGCCCGCCGACGATGAAGGCTCGCTCCAGGCGCGTGAGCTCGCGGCGTACGAGCGCCGCCAGCAGCAACAGCAGCGGCGCACCACCGGGGGCTGGCGCCCGGGCGCGCCGTTCCGCGCGCCGATGGGCGGCGGTGGCGGCGGGATGCGCCCGCGGTTCGGCGGGAGCGGCCCGCAGTACACCGAACAGATCCGCCGGGCGACCTCGGGCCCGCCGCGGGGCGCGGCGCCGTCGCACGAGGCGGGTGAGCCGATCGCAGGCCCGCACGCCGTACTCGAGGCGATGCGCGCGGGGCGGGCGATCCGCAAGCTGTACATCTCGCAGGACCGCAGCCTCCGGACCGGCGCGGTGAACGATCTCATCGCGGAAGCCCAGGAGCGACGCATCTTCGTCAACTACCTCGACAAGCTCGACCTCTCGCGGCTGTCGCCGGTGGAGAACCATCAGGGCGTCGTCGCGATCTTCGAAGGGCGCGCCGGCGTGGATCTCGATGAGCTGCTCATCCACCTCGAGGCGGAGAGCGGCCAGCCGCTCGTGCTCATCGTCGATTCGCTCCAGGATCCGCAGAACTTCGGGGTGCTGCTGCGCTCGGCGGAGGGGGCCGGCGTCGCCGGCGTCGTGATCCCGAGGCACCGCTCGGTGGGACTGACGCCCGCTGTCGCGAAGACCAGCGCGGGCGCGAGCGAGCACCTGCTCGTCGCGGAGGTCGCGAACCTCCGCCAGGCGATCGACACGTTGAAGGAGAAGGGACTCTGGGTCGTCGGCACCGACGAGACCGGCGACCTCCTCTACGACGAGGTCGACTACCGCGGCCCGACGGCGCTGGTCATCGGCGGCGAGGGCGAGGGCATCCGTCGCCTCGTGCTCGAAGGCTGTGACATGGTCGTGCGCATCCCGATGGAGGGTCGCATCGCGTCACTGAACGCCGCGGCCGCCGGCACGGTCGTGCTGTACGAGGCGCTCCGCCAACGCCGGCGCGATCAGGCGCCGCCCGGCACCCAGACCCCGCGGCCGCAGCCCGCCGAGACGGCGCTCGCGAGCGAGACCGAAGCGCTCGCGGAGCTGCCCGAGCTCGAGGACGACCGCGCCACGGATGACGAACCGGTCGACGACCTCCTCGCTGAGGACGGCGACGCGGACCTGCCGGACGACGCCGCGCCGGTCGCGAAGGCGCCGCGGAAGACCGCCGCGAAGAAGACGGTGAAGAAGACCACCAAGAAGACCGACGACTGATGGCCCACCGTGAGCCGAAGGACGTCGAGGGCGTCTGGGTGCTGAAGGCCGGCGTGGCCCGCACAGCATCGCCGCGACCGAAGCGGATCAAGCATCGTGAGGACGTCGACTACAACAATCCGTATCGCTACAAGATCGAACGCATCTGGTGGGACGGGAAGATCGTGTACGCGAGCGAGCAGGGCGAGCTCGAGGTCGATCCGAAGCGCGTGAAGGTCGCGCAGGAGTACCAGCTCGTGTACTCCGTCGCGCTCGATGCGAAGGGCCGACTGCGCCGCGAGCCCGACCGGGTCGAAGGCCAATACAACATCTACGACTCGATCCCGGGAATGAAGAAGTACAGCCCGATCTGGCAGTTCAACTACGTGGTCGTGCCGCGCGACTACGCCGCGAACACGCTCCGCTCCGAACGGGACTGCCTGCGAAGCGGGTACGAGATCGTGCGGAGCATGGTCTTCGAGAACTGACCGGTCATCTGACGCCCCACGGTCGTGGGGCAACAAGAGCCGCGAAATGTCGCGAAGGGCATCAATCCACGTAGCCGGTAGTCCCAATCGTGGGGTACTGCGGTACCAGTGACCGCTCGGCTGCTAACGCGTCTCCCGCATCATCGTTGATGCATTTACGCACGGTCCACCCGAGGGAGGGCGACGACGATGGCGACTTCGACCCGCGGTCAGCTCCGGAAGGCTCCGGCCCCCAAGGGCAACCCCTGGGTGGCCCAGGAGTCCACGGGCTCGACGATCGTCGACTCCATCGCGAAGGTCGAGCAGGTCGCGCTCGCCTCATGGCGCGAGTTCGTCCCGTGGTTCAAGGCCCAGCCGGACCATCTCCGTCTGGCGTTCGTTGCCGTCGGCCTCGTCGTTGTGATCAGCGTGGTCAATCTCAGTGCCGCGGGCTTCGGTCGGGTCGCGACGACTCACGTCGCCGACACCACCCAGCCGGCGGCAGCGGCGGCTCCGGCAGCGCCGGCCGCACGCGTCCTCGCCTCCGAGCCGGCGCCGATCATCCCGGGCAAAGCCTGGGTCGCGGCGCAGCTCTGGCAGGGAAACGGGAACCGCGCGACCGACGTGTTCACTGTCGGTTCGCACTGGCGCGTCGACTGGCTCTACAACCCGCCGGCCGCCGGTGCCTTCCTTCAGGTGTTCATCTACTCGGCCGACGGGTCGCTCATGAACATCGCGACGAACACCGCGGTCGGCGGCCCCGACACGAGCTTCTGGACCGGCGCCGGGACGTACTTCCTCAAGGTGAACTCGAGCGGCGGCGACTGGAAGCTGGACGTTCAGGATTACCGCTAGCTTCGCGCGGATCCGTCCCGCGTTCCTGGTCGCGCTGCTCGTCATCACGCTGATCCCCGCCGGCCGCGCCGCGGCCGCCGGCTGCCTGAGCAGCATCGGCCCGGGCATCCCGCCGCCGGCGCGCGAGCCGAGCGGCGTCGCCGGATTCCACGCGTCGTGGCACGGCCAGAGCGGGTACATGTCGCTCTGCCCCGGGACGTCGGCGGTCGCGACGGTCGCGTATTCCAACAGCGGTTCGCGCGGCTGGGTCGCCGGCCGGATGGGCGAGGTCGCGTACCTCGGGACCTCCGACCCGGATCCCGGTCAGGATCGGGCCACCACCCTCGGGGGCGATGGCACCCAGGGCTCGCCGGTCGCCGGATGGCCCCGGTTCAATCGGCCCGCGATCCAGCCGGCGCCGTACGTCGGCCCGGGTCAGGTCGCGTGGTTCCAGTTCACCGTCGTCGCTCCGATCGTGCCCGGCACGTATCGCCTGGCGCTGCGGCCGCTCATCGAGGGCGCGCAGTGGATGGAGAACTACGGCGTGTTCTGGGTGGTCACCGTCCTCAATCCCGATGGCACGCCGCCACCTCCGCCGCCACCCGCCCCGGTGGGTTCGACGACGGTGCTGGCCTCGTACTTCGGCCCGGGTCTCTACGGCAATCGCACCGCCTGCGGGCTGACGCTGACGACGACGCTCCAGGGCGTCGCGCACCGCACGCTGCCGTGCGGCTCGCTGGTCCAGCTGTCCTACGCCGGACACGACGTGACCGTGCCGGTCGTCGATCGCGGCCCGAACGTCGCCGGGCGCGAGTTCGATCTCACCTCCGCGACAAAGGCCGCGCTCGCGTGCCCGGATCTGTGCACGCTCTCCTGGATCCACTGAGCCGGGCGGCGCAGGCCGCGCTCCGGGGGCGCGAGAATCAGGTGCGGGCCTGCGCCGCCTAGCTCAATTGGCAGCGCAGCGGTTTCGTAATCAGCCGGAATGGCCACCAGGAGCCACTGTTCTGGGCACTGTCGTTTGGTTGATGCCAGATGCGATGCCAATTCGCCATTGCGGGTTCACAATTGACGCTCCGCCGCCGGGATAGCTCAGTTGGTAGAGCAGGGCTTTTGTAAAGCTCAGGTCGCGAGTCCGAGCCTCGCTCCCGGCTCTGACGTCGGCGTCGGCCGATCCACAGCACCGTCGATCGCGGTGGCCCGACCGGTCCACCCGACGGCCGTGCCGG
>DASUSA010000155.1:0-5450 GCA_036375335.1 Candidatus Limnocylindria bacterium | reverse complement strand
TCGTTCGGCATGTCGGGACCTCCCTATTGGCAGCTAACGTCCTGAGCATGCCGTGTGCCGCTATCGGATCCCCGCGACCCCCAACAGGCCCGGCAGGATCGACCCGAAGAAGGAGCCTGCGATCGCCGCACCGGCGACGAGCACTAGGATCTCGAGGCCCGATGCGAGCGGGTTGCGTTTCGTGAGCCGGGATTTCCACAGCCCCACAGCGAACATGACGATGGCCGACAGCCCGATCGACACCCAGAGGCCCGTGCGCACCGGGAAGAAGAAGTACGGGAGGAGCGGAACGAGCGCGGCGATGAAGAACGCGCCGGCGAGGATGAGCGCGCCCTGCAGCGGAGACCCGCCCTCGTCGATCGCGAGGCCGAGCTCCTTCTCCACCATCGTGCGGAGCAGCACGTTGGGCTCGCGCGCGATCTCCGCGGCGATGCGCTGGGATGACTCGCCGCTCAGGCCTTCTCGCTCGAACATGAACGCGAGCTCGGCCTCGGCCTCGCCGGGACGATCCTCGACCTCCGCCCGCTCGGCCGCGATCTGGGCGAGAAAGATCTCGCGCTGGCTCTTCGACGACATGTATTCGCCGGCGCCCATCGAGAAGACCTCGGCCAGCGTCGCGGCGATGCCGCTGATGAGCACGGTGTAGGTGTCGTTCGACGCAGCGGCCACGACGGTCACGACGGCGAGGATGCTGGTGACGCCATCCTGCAGGCCGAAGACGACCTCGCGCACCTCGGCCAGGAGATCGGCCTCCTTGCGCTCCTCGTCAAGGTGGGCCCGCAGCCAGTCCTTGTCGTGGAACGGACGCTCCGCGGTGGGCTGCCGCATCAGATGACCCGGCCCGGGCCGCTGCCGTCCGCCTCGAGCGGCAAGCCGGCACGGTTCCACGCGGTCACGCCGCCGTCGAGGTTCTCGACCGTGTAGCCGAGGGTGCGGAGGCCGCGCGCGGCTGCCTCGCTGCGGTTCCCGTGGCGGCAGACCGTGAGGATGGTCGCGCCCTTCGGGACCTCGCCGATCCGCGCGCCCAGCTCGCCGAGCGGGATGTGCTGCGATCCGGCGATCCGTCCAGCGGCCCACTCGTCAGATTCCCGCACGTCCAGCAGGTGCAGGTCGGTGCGATCCTTCGCGTCCTCGGGCGTCACTGCCAGGAATTCTGCGTCAGGCCGCCGGTCGATGGACCGGGACTACCTTCGCGGCACGTCGATCCCGGCCGAGCGGCTCGATCTCGTATCCGAGACGCCATACTGCGTTGAGGACGCCGCGAAACAGCGCCTGTAAGAGGAGGACCCTGGTGCGAGCGCCGTACCCCGTGGCCCTCGTGCCGCTCTTCCCGCAGTTCCTCGGGCGCCGGCGCGCGAAGGCGGACTTCCCGCTCCGCGCGATGGAGAAGCTCGGGCTCGACCGGCCCTCCTACTTCTTCGCCATGGACATCGCGACGCAGGATCCGCGCGGCGCGCGGCCGCAGGACGTCGGCAACAGCGCGTATCGCACGACGGACGATGCGTTGCGGACGACGGCCGCCGCCGGCGAATCGGCCGGTCTGATCAGCTGGGCCGACGGCCGTTGGTCACTCACGGCGAAGGGAACGAGCGCCGTCGGCGAGCTGCGCCGGGCCATCGATCGGCACTACGCCGCGCTCGCGCCGATCGCGACGGACGAGCTCGATCGGCTGGCCGCGTTGCTCGACACCGCGTATCAGGCCGCGGCGACCTCCAAGGAGCCCCCGACGCGCGAGCACACGCCCCGCGCAGCGCGGTACCGCTGGCAGGAGCCCTCGTCCGCGATGGCCCGGCTCGACGCGGCGATCTACGGGCTCTGGCAGATCCGCGATGACTGTCACGTCCAGGCGTGGCGGGACGCCGGGCTCACCGGCCCCGCGCTCGACGTCCTCACGCGGGTATGGAAGGGGGAGGCAGCGACTGAGGATGAGCTGATCACGAAGATCACGACCCAGCGTCCGGCGGACGTGCGCGCGGCACTCCAACAGCTTCGCGCGGCGGGCTACCTGACCGCCGGCCCGGCGCTGGAGCTGACCACGACGGGAACGGAGACGCGCGAGCGGATCGAGGCCGAGACCGACCGGTACTTCTTCGCGCCGTGGCCGGATGCTGTGGGTGCGCAGGCCGAGTGGGCGACCGAGCGATTGGCGGCGGTGAACGCGGCCCTCATTTAGAACGCGCTTTTCATGATCGTTACGTCTGGCACCAAATTTGCGAAGGTTCTCCGCGATGGCTATCGCGAGTCCTGGTCCGTCGGCCGAGCGGAGCGTCAGCCATGACGCCCGGATCCTCATCGTCGATGACGAAGCGGACATCGCCAACCTGCTCGGCACAGTGCTGCGCGAGGAAGGTTTCTCGGTCCGCGTCGTGACCGACTCGCGCCAGGCCCTCGAGGTCTTCAATAGCTTCCGTCCCGATCTCGTGAGCCTCGACGTGATGATGCCAAGCGTCGACGGCATCAGCCTCTGTCTCCAGCTCCGCAAGGAGACCGACGTCCCGGTCCTGTTCGTCTCCGCGAAGAGCGATCCGCCGGACCGCGTGGTCGGTCTGCGTATCGGCGCCGACGACTACATGGGCAAGCCGTTCGACAACAACGAGCTCGTCGCGCGCGTCGAGGCGCTCCTGCGCCGCCGTTCGTACGCCGCGGTCGCCGATCGCGACCGGCGTCAGCTGCGGTTCGGAATGTTCGTCATCGACCTCGGCAGCGTCCAGGCAATCCACGGCGACGTGGCCCTCCCGCTCACCCCGACGGAGTTCAAGCTCCTCAAGACGCTCGGGGGCGAGCCAGGTCGAGTGTTCACGCGCGACGACCTGCTCACCGGGGTCTGGGGCTACGAGCCGGGCAGCGACACGCGTCTGGTCGACGTGCACGTCGGACGGCTCCGGAAGAAGCTCCAAGACGGCGGCGTGACCGAGGTCTCGATCGAAACGGCGCGCGGCTTCGGCTACAAGCTCAGCGCGACGCAGCAGGGACAGGCGCTCGAGCACTAGCACCTCGCAACGCCTCGAGCCCGCGCATCAGCGAACCAAACTCATCGAAGGTCAGCGACTGCGGTCCATCTGACAGCGCGCGCTCGGGATCCGGATGCACCTCGATGATCAACCCGTCGGCGCCCGCGGCCACCGCGGCGCGGGCCATCGGCGCGACATACGACGCCTTGCCGGTGCCGTGGCTCGGATCGACGACCACCGGCAGATGCGAGAGCTCGTGGACGACGGCGACCGCGGAGACGTCGAGCACGTTGCGCGTCGCGGTCTCGCCGCCCGGGACGGGCAGGCCACGCTCGCAGAGCATCACGTTGCGATTGCCCTCGCGCAGGATGTATTCGGCGCAGAGCAGCCAGTTCTCGATCGTGGGGTACATCCCGCCGCGCTTCAGGAGCACCGGATGTCCCGACCGGCCGACCTCCCGGAGGAGCGCGTAGTTCTGCATGTTGCGCGCGCCGATCTGGAGGATGTCGACGTACTTCGCGCAGAGCGCGACGTCGTGCGGGTCGAGCACCTCGGAGACGATCGGCATGCCGGTCTCGCGCTTCGCGCGGGCGAGGAGCTCGAGCCCCTCTTTCCCGAGGCCCTGGAAGTCGTAGGGCGAGGTCCGTGGCTTGAACGCGCCGCCGCGGAGGATGTTCGCGCCCGCCGCCTTCACCGCGTGGGCCGTCGAGAGCAGCTGTTCCTCGCTCTCCACGGAGCACGGACCGGCCATGACCACCATCGCGCCCGCACCGATCGCGAGGTCGTCGACCATCACGACCGTCGGATCGGGATTGAACTCGCGCGACGCGAGCTTGAAGCGCTTGAGGACCGGGACGACCCGGTCGACGGCCGGTAGGGACTGCAGCTGTTCGGCGAGCCGGGCCTTGTCGTCGTCGAGTACGCCGATCGCGCCGATGACGCTGACCTCGCTGCCCGACAGGTTCGCGCCGTACCCGCGCTCGCGCAGCCGATCGACGATGTGGTCGATCTGCTCCTTCGTCGCGCCCTTCCGCATGATGATGATCACGCGAATATCGTACGAGCCGTGCCGCTCTACGCGTTCAAAGGACGGTCACCGCGCGTGCACCCGACGGCGTTCGTGGCACCGACCGCGGTCCTCATCGGCGACGTGACGCTGCATGAGCATGCGTCCGTCTGGTTCGGGACGGTGTTGCGCGCTGATATGGATCGCATCGAGATCGGCGCGCGGTCAAACGTGCAGGACAACTCGACCATTCACACCGACGAGCATGAGCCCACGATCGTGGGCGAGGACGTGACGATCGGCCACAACGCGCTCGTTCATTCGAGCGTCATCGAGAACAACGTCCTCATCGGCCAGGCCGCGGTGCTCGTCGGCGGCTGCGTCATCGGGACCGGCTCGATCGTCGGGGCTGGCGCGGTGGTGCGTGCCAAGATGGCCGTGCCTGCGCGCTCGCTCGTGGTCGGCGTGCCCGCGACCGTCGTCCGCGAAGCGCGGCCCGACGATGAGCGTTGGACGGTGAAGGCCGCCGAGCACTATGTCGATCTCGCGTCCTGGTACCGCGACAATATCGACGGAGAGCGCTAGTGGCGACGCTCCGCATCGACGGCAACAGCCTCACCATCGCGGACGTCGTCAGCGTCGCGCGGCGCGACACGCCCGTGGCGCTCGACCGCGCGTCCGAGCAGCTCGTGCGCGCGGCCGCGAAGCTCGTGGCCGAGTCGGCCGACGGGGACGCGGCCGTCTACGGCATCAACACCGGGTTCGGTGATCTCTCGCAGGTCCGGATCCCCCGCGCCGATCTGGCGAAGCTCCAGCTCAACCTCCTGCGGAGCCACGCGGCGGGCGTCGGCGATCCGCTACCGGCGGACGTGACGCGCGCGATCTTGCTGCTGCGCGCGAACACCCTCGCGTGCGGACGCTCCGGTGTGCGTCCCGAGACCATCGACCTGCTCCTCAACCTGCTGAACCGCGGGGTGCACCCGGTGATCCCGATGCACGGGAGCGTCGGCGCCTCCGGTGACCTCGCACCGCTCGCGCATGCCGCGCTCGTGCTGGTCGGCGAGGGTCAGGCGACGTTCGAGGGAAAGCTCTTGAGCGGCGCCGAGGCCTTGAAGCGCGCGGACCTGCGGCCGCTCGAGCTCGCGCCGAAGGAAGCGCTCGCGCTCATCAACGGCACCCAGGTCATGACCGCGATCGGCTGCCTCGCGTTGCACGACGCCGAGGTGCTCTGCACGTGCGCCGACATCGTCGGCGCCCTCTCGGCCGAGGCGCTGCGCGCGACCGACGCGGCGTGGGACGCGTCGCTGAACGCCGAGCGGCCCCACCCCGGTCAGGAGATCGTCGCGGCCAACCTTCGCCGGCTGGTCCACGGCAGTCCGATCATCGCGTCGCATAAGGTCGGAGATCCCCGGGTGCAGGATCCGTATTCGATCCGCTGCATGCCGCAGGTCCACGGCGCGTCGCGCGACGCGCTCGCGTACACGCGCCGGGTC
>DASUSA010000154.1:0-6469 GCA_036375335.1 Candidatus Limnocylindria bacterium | reverse complement strand
GCGTCGCGCGTCGCGTACGTCGCCGATCCGTTCGGGCATCCCGCGCAGCTCCCCCAGGTGCTGCGCGGGTTCGGGTACGACTCCTATGTATTCGCGCGCGGGGTCGGCGACGAGGGCGAAGAGCTGGGGAGCGAATTCAACTGGGAGTCGCCGTCGGGCGACCGGGTGATCGCGTCCCACCAGGTCGGGCACTACGACAACGCGCTCCCGCTCGTGGCCGAGGGGATCAAGCCCGTGGCGGACGTGCGGCGGCGGGTGCAGCGGATGCTGCCGCGGATCATGGACAGCGTCGCACCGTATGCCGCGGGCGATGCGCTCCTGTTCATGGTGGGCACCGATCACACGTCCGCGTTCGAGAAGCTCCCTGAGGCCGTCGACGCGATCGGCCAGGTCGCGCCGCGGACGAGGGCGACGATCGCAGACCTCGAGGACTTCATGGCGGCGGTGCCCACGCCACGCGGCGTCTACAGCGGCGAGATGGTGTCCGGCAAATACCGGCCGATCCTGCGCGGCGTCAACTCCACCCGCGTGTGGATCAAGCAGGAGAACGCCGCCTGCGAGCGGCTGCTGCTCGAGCGGTGCGAACCGCTCGACGCGTTCGCGGGTGGCCCGTCTGGCGAGACGCTGCGCTCGCTCTGGCGCACGCTCCTCGAGAACCATCCCCACGATTCGATCTGCGGCTGTTCGATCGACGCGGTCCACGATCTCGATATGCGCCCGCGCTTCGATCGCGTGCGCACTGAGGGCGAACGCCTCCTGGCCGAGCTCTCGGCGACGCTCGCGGGCGCCGGCGCCGCGCCGCTCGCATGGAACGCGCTCCCGTGGGCCCGCGCTGCCGTCGTTCCGGTGGGCGGTCGCCCGACCCTGGTGACCTGCGCGCCCCTCGGCGTCGCGCCGGCGGTCCGCGCACGCACCGACGGCGTGAGCGCGCCCGAGCCCGGGGTGATCGCGAACGAGCGGCTGCGCGTCGAGGTGGATGGCGACGGCAGCTTCATCATCATCGACCGTGCCACCGACGCGCGCAGCGCTCGGATGAACCTGCTCATCGACGAGGGCGACCGGGGCGATGAGTACACGTACTCGTACGCGGGACCGACCATCGGGTCGAAGGGCGCGGCCGGACGGCCGGCCACGAAGATCGACGGCGACCGCGCGACCGTGTCCGTCGATCTTTTGCTGCGGCTGCCGGCGTCGTTGCGCGCGGACCGGTTCGCGCGCGTTCCGGAGCTCGTCGACGAGCGGGTCCGATTCGCGATCTCGCTCGATGCCGGGTCGTCGCGCGTGGACGTGGAGGCGACGGTGACCAACGCGGCGCGCGATCACCGGCTGAAGGTCGTGTGCGAGACGGGCATCCGCACCGCCACGCACATCGCCGGTGCGGGATTCGCCTGGCTCGAGCGTCCGAACCGAGTCCCGCGCAAGCGCGGCTGGGTCGAGCCGCCCACGCCCGAGCGCTGTTTCCATGAGCTCGTCGCGGTCGGTGGGGCGAACGGCGGCATCGCGCTCGGTGCGGACGGCCTACGCGACTACTCCGTGCTCAGCGATGGCACGGCGATCGCGATCACGCTGTTCCGATCGGTCGGCTTCCTGTCGCGCGGGGACCTGCCCGAGCGCCGCGGCCACGCCGGCCCGCAGCTCGAGACCCCGTCGGCCCAATGCCTCGGCGACATGACCTTCCGGTACTGCATCGTTCCCCTCGGGACGGGGTTCGGCGTGCCCGAGGCGGCCCGCGCGATTCGCGAATTCCTGTCGCCGGCCTGGATGGCGACCGGCTCGGGTGCCGAGCGGTCGTTCTGCTCCATCGCCGGCGATCCGGCGGTGACCCTGACAGCGGTGCGCGCCCGGTCCCGCGATCGGATCGTCGTGCGGCTCGCGAACCCCGCCGGCACTGTCGCCCGTGCCACGCTTCGGTTCGCCAGGCCGATCCGCGGCTCGCGACCGGTTGACCTGCGTGAGGGCGATCTCGCACTCGGGAACACCGGCCTCGACATCGTGCGGACCGCCGCACCACTCGCACTGAGCGACGGATCGGCGGCCGTCACGCTCGAGGCATTCGAGATCGGGACGTGGGAGATCGACTTCGGCTAGCCGAGTGGCCCGCGGCCCCGGTCGTGACCGGTCGTCGTGACTGAACCACCGAACAGCGGACACGACACGACGGCGCGACCCGGGTACGGCCCCCGCGATGCTCGCCGTGGACGACCCCGAGATCTCCGAAGCGTTCCTCCGCGTCGCGTGTTACGCACGCGCGGACGCGCGCTCGCCGCAGCTCGCGTCGCGCGAGCCACCGTAGCTGCCGTCAGCGCGGATCGGCGGATCTCGGTGGGGTCGCTCCTCCGCCAGGGGCCAGTGCCTGACGGGTCCGCGTGGTCGTGCGGCTCGTGGCCGGGTCGGTGCTCTCGCGCATCGACGCCATCCACGTTCGCCTCCCGACACCAGCCGACCGAGGGCGCGCGCGGCCGTCGCTCACGCGCCTCGAACCCGACTATTGGTGACATACTTTGGCCTCTCATTCGCGTCGGAGGGGATGCATGGCCACGGTCACGTTCGACCACGTCTCAAAGAAGTTCGGAGACGTCTTCGCCGTCAATGACCTGTCGCTGCAGGTCAAGGACGAGGAGTTCCTCGTGCTCGTGGGACCTTCGGGCTGTGGCAAGACGACCGCGCTCCGGATGATCGCGGGGCTCGAGGAGCAGAGCACCGGGGACATCTTCATCGGCGAGCGGCTCGTGAATGACGTCGCGCCGAAGGACCGCGACATCGCCATGGTGTTCCAGAACTACGCGCTGTACCCGCACATGAGCGTGTACGACAACATGGCGTTCGGACTGAAGCTCAGGGGCATGCCCAAACCCGAGATCGACCGGCGCGTGGGCGAGGTCGCGGAGATGCTCGGCATGCAGAAGCTGCTGAAGCGCAAGCCGAAGGAGCTTTCCGGTGGCCAGCGGCAGCGCGTCGCCGTCGGTCGCGCGATCGCGCGCGAGCCCGCGGTGTTCCTGATGGACGAGCCGCTCTCGAACCTCGACGCTGCGCTGCGCATCGACACCCGAGCGCAGCTCCAGAAGCTCCACCAGCGCATCAGGCGCACGACGGTGTACGTGACGCACGATCAGGTCGAGGCGATGACGATGGGCGATCGGATCGCGGTCATGCGAGACGGTGTGCTCCAGCAGATCGACACGCCCGAGAATCTGCACGCGCGCCCCGGGAACATCTTCGTCGCTGGCTTCATCGGCTCGCCGGCCATGAACTTCTTCCCCGCGAAGCTCTCCGGCACGGCGGGGTCGCCCGTCGCGGACGCCGGGTTCTTCCAGGCACCCCTGGCGGCCGGCAAGGGGGGAGCGCTGGGCCGCGACGTCGTGGTCGGGATCCGCCCCGAGGACATCGCCGCGGGAGCGCTTGCGAGTCAAAACGGCCACGTCGCCGTTGATGCGAAGGTGGACGTCGTCGAGTTCCTGGGCAACGAGTTCCAGCTGCACCTGTCGTCGGCCGGCCAGACCTTCGTCGCCCGCGTCGATACCCGGACTCAGACGCAGCCCGGCGAATCCATCCGCGTCGGCTTCGACCGTTCGAAGCTGCACGTGTTCGATAAGGAAACCGAGGAGGCCATCGCATGACGTTGCGCGGTGAGATCGAGGCATTTCCCCTCGCGACGGTCGTTCAGATGCTCCATTCGACGAATAAGACCGGCCAGCTCGAGGTCCGTGGCGGCGATACCCAAGGCGGCACGCTTGGGTTCGACGGCGGGCGGCTGGTGGCCGCCGTTGCAGGCGAAGACATGGGCGAGCCGGCGCTCGGCGCGATCTTCGCGGTCGAGAGCGGCTCGTTCGAGTTCATCCCATGGGGCGATGCGCCCGGAGCGAACCTCTCGGGCGACCTGAATCAGCTGCTCGACAAGGCGGTCGAAGAGCGCGATCGCCTCGTGGCGATCCGCAAGATCGTCCCCGACGACCGCTCGCGCTTCCGCCTCTCGGAGCGCGCGGCGGACAAGGGCAACATCACTCTGTCGTCCGATCAGTGGCGCACGCTGCTCGCGGTGAACGGCGAGCGCGATGTGCCTGGCGTGGCTGAGCACCTCAAGGCCGGCAAGACCGCGACGCGCGCGTCGATCGCGACGCTCGTCGACGCGGGTTTCATCGACGTGCTCGAGCCGGCCGCCGCAGCGGCTCCCGCGCCGCCCGCCCCAGCGCAGGCTCCGGCGTCGGAGCAATGGAGCCCGCCCGCTCCGGTCCAGGAGTGGGTCGCCCCGACGCCGGAAGCACAGCCCGAAGTCACCTGGGCTCCGCCCACGCCCGAGCCACACGCTGAGCCGGAACGGCCGAGCTGGGAGCAGCACGCGCCCCCGCCCCAGACGTGGGAGCAGCAGCGGTCCATCGGACCCGCGTGGGAGCCGCCGGCGCCGACGGCGGCGCCGTCGAGCTGGGACCAGGCGGCCGCGATGCCCCAGTGGGGCGCACCGGAGACCGACCTGCGCGAGGACCTCGCCGCCGCGCTCGATGCGCGCATGGGCGCCGCGCTGCCCGCGGAACCCGCCGTCGAGCCCGAGATCGCGCCGGAGCCTTCGCCGATCGACATCCCGCTGGACTCGGACGAGCGGCTCTCCGCGCTGAGCGGCGTCTTCGGACCCGCACCGGTCGAGCCCGAGGTGGCCCCGCCGGCTCCGACCCCGCCGCCGGCTCCGGCACGCGACCACATCAGCGAGTGGTCGCGCCCCGCGCCGCAGGTCGAAGCCGAAGCCGCTCCGGAGGAGAAGAAGAAGGGCCGGTTCGGGTTCCTCAAGCGCGACGAGCCGTCGCACGACGGACCGGCGGTCACGCACGCTGCCGCGGCCGAAGCCGCTCCGGCAGCGGGGCGGGCCGGGCAGCTCGCCTCGCTCGCGAACGCCCTGCTCGGTGAGTACAACAGCGGCCAGTACGGAAAGGGCCGCCTCGACGACCGCATGGCCAACCTGCTCATGCGCGTCGACGAGCAGGCCGACCCCATCGACCGGCCGCTGCCGATCGTGGACGATCGCATCGACGCGCAGGCACTCGACCGCGAGAACGTGCCGGAGTCACAGTCAGTCCCGTATCTTGCGATCCTCGTCTCGCAGATCTACGAGGACGCCGAGCACACCTTCGGAAAGGACAAGGCGAAGCGGGGCTACAAGGTGGCGCAGCACCAGGTCTTCGGGTCCGATGCTTCCGCGCTGAGCGCGCCCGACGTCGCCGGGCGATTGCCCCGGGTCTGAGCCCGGCCTGAGCGCGCTCTACCTCGGTTTCGATCTCGGCGGTACCAACCTGCGCACCGCCGTCGCTCGCATCGACGGCGCCGACGTCACGCTCGTCGGCCGCGACGCCCGCGCGACCCCCCAGAGCGGCCCAGCTGCGGTCGTCGCCGCGATCATCGCGAGTGGGCGCGCGGCGCTCGATGCGGCCGGCATCCCGATCAGTGACATCGCAGCGGCCGGGCTGTCCTCACCCGGCCCGCTCGATCACCGCAGTGGCGTGATCTTCACGACCCAGAACATCGCCGGATTTGTCGACTCGAACTTCCCGATCGCCGAACGAGTCGCGAGTGGCCTGGGCGGCCCACGCGTCTTCCTCGACCGGGACACGGTCATGGCCGCGATCGGTGAGGGGACCGTCGGCGCGGCGAAGGGCGCGCGTGACTTCGTCTACCTCACGGTCTCCACCGGGGTCGGCGGCGCGATCGTCGCCGGCGGCCGGATGGTGCGCGGCGCGTCGAACACAGCCGGAGAACTCGGACATTTCCCGGTCGGCTTCGATCGGGACGTCCGCTGCCGGTGCGGATCGTTCGGCTGCGTCGAGGCGTACGCCGCCGGGCGCAATCTCGCGGAGGCCTACGGCGTTGATGACGCGAGCATCGTGTACGCGAAGGCCGCGTCCGGCGACGCGCGCGCGTCGGCGCTCATCGCGCGAGCTGAGCTGGCGCTGCAGAACCTCGCGGTCGGGATCGCGAACGCGCTCAACCCCGAGCGCATCGTCGTCGGTGGCTCGGTCGCGGAGCACGAGCCCGGGCACGTCATCGAGCCGATGCGCCGGGCGGTGGCTGAACGCGCGTTCAAGGTTCCCGCAGCCGCCGTTCGCATCGTGCCCTCGGTCCTCGGGGCGGACGTTTCGATCATTGGCTCGGCGCTTGCGGCACGTGACCGCGCGAGCGGCAGCGGAGAGTGGTTCCTTTAGATTGGCGCCTAGCAAGGGGAATGAAATGACAAAGGTTGCGATCAACGGCTTCGGCCGGATCGGGCGTCAATTCCTGAAGGCGATGATCGAGCGGCACCCCGAGATCGAGGTCGTCGCGATCAACGACCTCGCCGATCCCAAGCTCAACGCCACCCTGTTCAAGCACGACTCGAACTACGGGACGTTCCCGGGCGACGTCTCGGCCACGGCCGATTCGATCGTCATCGACGGCCGCACGCTGAAGGTCCTCCAGGAGCGCGATCCGGCCAAGCTGCCGTGGAAGG
>DASUSA010000153.1:0-5422 GCA_036375335.1 Candidatus Limnocylindria bacterium | reverse complement strand
CGACGCGGCCGCCGATCATCAGCGTGACGGCGTCGCCGATCTTCATCCTGCCGCCGACTCTGCCGCCGGTCATCTTCAGCCCGCCTTGCGTACCCCGCGACCGATCCGGCTTTTGCATCAACCCACTGCTGGGCTGCTAGCCGCACACTGACCGGCGCATGACGCGCGCGCTCGCCATCGTGAATCCCGCAGCCGGCCGCGGGACCGCGCGCGCCGACGTCGAGGCCGTCCTGGCGCTGCTCCGCGAGCGCTTCAAGACCATCGACGTCGCCGAGACTGCGCTCGATCATCCGACCGCGACCGAGCTGGGCGAGCGCGCCGTCGCCGAGCGGTACGACGTCGCGATCGTCGCCGGCGGTGATGGCACCGTCGGCGCCGTCGCCCGCGCGCTGGTCGGCAGGGAGGTGACGCTCGGGATCCTTCCATTCGGCACGTTCATGAACATCGCCCGCGCGCTCGAGATCCCGCGCGACAACGCGCGCGCCGCGGCGCAGCTCATCGCGAACGCGACGATGCGACGGATCGACGTGGGCGAGGTCGGCGGGCGGGTGTTCTTCGAGGCCGCGGGCATCGGCCTCGACGCCGACGCGTTCAACGCGTCGCGCGCGGTGCAGCGCGGGCAGCACGGCATCGCGCTCGCCGCGCTGGGCGCGCTCGTGCGCCGGCGGAGCGCCCGGGTCCGCATCGAAGTCGACGGGCGCGCGCGCTCGCAGCACGTCCTGCAGGCGGTCGTGAGCAACGGACCGTTCTACGGCTGGGGCTTCGAGGTCGCGCCTGGCGCCATCCTCGACGACGGCAAGCTCGACCTCGTCATCTTCGGCGACAGCAAGCTCCGCGTGCTGCGCGAGCTGATCGCCGCGGCCGTTGATCGCGATCGCGGGGCGCGAGGCCGGCGGTACCGCGGGGCGCGCATCACGTTCTCGGGCTCGCGCGAGCTTGCGGTCCACGCCGACGGCGTCGTGATCGGGAATCTCCCCCAAACGTTCAGCGTCCGGCCGAAGGCGCTTCAAGTGTTCGCGCCGCCCGCGCGATGACCTGTTAAGGGCGTGTAAGAGGATCGCCCGAGGCGCAACTCCGGGCCGGTCCATCCGATAGCTCTCATAGAACGCCCGCACGGCGGGCAGCTCTTGGAGATCGAAATGAACGCAGCGTCCATCCTTCGCTCGAAGACCGCCGCGATCGTCAGCGCCGGCTTCCTCGGCGCAGGCCTGCTCGGCGGGGTCGCCTTCGCCGCGGTCCCGACGACGAACACCACCGCCGCACAGAGTTCCGCCGACACGACGACGGCCCAGTCGGCTGTCGAGGCTGGCCGCGCGAAGCTCAAGGCGGCGCTCGACGCGCTCGTCGCGAAGAACGTCATCACCCAGGCCCAGGAAGACGCGATCGTGTCCGCCTTGACCGCTGATCACGCGGCCCATCCGAAGCTCCGCGAATTCGTCGGCGACGTCGCGAAGGAGAGCGTCAGCTACCTCGGCCTCCCGGCCGAGCAGGTGAAGCAGCAGCTCCGCGCGGGCAAGAGCCTTGGCGAGATCGCGAATACGACCGCCGGCAAGTCGCGCGACGGCCTGCTCGCCGACCTCGACGCGAAGGCCAAGGATCGGATCCAGGCGGCCGTGGCCGCCGGCACGATCACCCAAGCCCAGGCCGACCAGCTCACGCCGAAGGTGATCGACGGGATCGTCAAGGTCGTGGACCACAAGGGCTCGCCGAAGCCCGCCGCGACGAAGTAGCGACCACCACCCTTCCCTCCTCCGCCGTTGGCAGGCGCCGCCCAGTGCGGCGCCTGCTGCGTTTCCGGCGTGGATGACCGATCGGTCATGACCCCGGACGCTCAGTCCCGCACCATCGCGTCAAAGGCCGGCCACGTGGGGTGGCTGGTTGGAGGCGCCATGGACACGCAGGAGCAGGTCGTCGCGACCGAGACCCCGACGGTCAAGCCGTGGGTCCTGCTCGTCGAAGACGAGCCGCTCCTCAGCACGCTCGTGGGCCGGCTCCTCGACGAGGCTGGCTACGACCATGAGTCGATCTCCGACCACGCCGGCATTACTGCCGCGATCGCGCGCCGGCACCCGCGCTGCATCATCCTCGACAGCGATCCGGGGTCCAAAGGACATGAGCGCTCATGGGCGGACGCGGCCGCGATCCGGCGATCGCATCCGGAGCTGCCGGTGCTCATGTTCACCGCCGATCCGGCCGCGACGGCCGAGGCTCGAGCGGGCACGACCGCGCGGAGCAAGGCCGCCGGCTACGCCGGCGTGATCGATAAGCCGTTCCTGGTGGTCGAGTTCCTCGCTACCTTGAAGCATGCCGTCGCGGGATCGCACGCCGCTTGGCCGATCGAGCCGAAGGGCATCGCCACCGAGGCGATCAGCGTCTTCCCGGCCCTCGATAGTCATGCCGCCGCCGATTGGGGTGCCGCCGATTTCTTCAGCATGGCGGTCCACGAGCTCCGCACGCCACTCACCTCGATCGAGGGGCATGCCCAGCTCGCCCAGCGCTTCCTGGTGAAGGATCCGGTCCGCGCGGCCGACTCGCTCACGCGGGTCCGCGAGCAGACCAAGCGCATGACCCGGCTCATCGCCGACCTCCTCGACCGCGCCCGGGTGAGCGTCGGCGCGCTCAGCCTCGAGGTCGTGACGTTCGATCTCGGTGTCGCGACCGCGATCACGATCGGCCTGGCCGACAGCGGTGAGAGCCCCCGCATCACGTTCACCACCCCGGCGCCGCTGCGCATCCAGGGTGATCCTGAACGGATCGCGCAGATCCTCGCGAACCTGCTCGACAATGCGACGCGCTATAGCGCGCCAGGCTCGCCGATCGGTGTCGCGCTGACCGTCGTCGGCAACGAGGCCCAGATCCGCGTCACGGACCACGGCGTCGGCGTGCCCGAGGATGAGCGCGAACGGATCTTCGCACCGTTCTACCGGGCCTCGCGGACGCGCGACATCTTGGGCACCGGCCTCGGCCTCCATATCAGCCGCCGGATCGCTGAACAGCATCACGGCCGGCTCTGGCTCGAGTCCACGAGCGAATCGGGGAGCGTGTTCGTCCTCGCGCTCCCCTTGGCGGTGCCCGCCCAATGACCCCTGGCCGCACGACGAACGTGACCGTCGGACCGCCGGCTGGCGAGTCGCGGGTCTGGACCGCGAGCCGCGTGATCACCCTCGTGTTCACGGTCATCGAGGTCCTGCTGCTCATCCGCTTCGTCCTCAAGCTCTTGAGCGCGAACGCCGACCAGGCCCTGGTCTCGCTCATCTACGGCGTGACCGATCCGCTCATCGCGCCGTTCCGGGGCATCTTCGCGCAGCCGGCCGGCACCCCGGTCGTCGAGATCGCGACGCTCCTGGCGATCGTGTTCTTCGTGCTGCTCGCCGCGTTGATCGTCGCGGTGGTCCGCGCGACGACCGGCCGCCGCGGCGAGCCCGCACCGTGACTCGGGTGAACTGGCCGCGCAACCAGATGGGCCAGCCGGCGACCGCCACGCCGGCCGAGACGATCGTCCGGCTCACCGCCAAGCTGTCGAAGAACCACGGCAGCGCGAACCGGCTTCGCATCCGCACGCAGATCGCGGCGGAGCAGGCCCGCCCGAGCTAGACCGGCTCGAGCACCACCGTCGCGACCGTCACCGCGCGTAGACGGCGGTGCGCCACTCCGGATGCGCGGGGTCGTCGCCGCGGGCGATCGCGAAGTAGCGCTCGCTGATGGCCTTCGCGATCGGCCCGACGGCACCGGTCCCGACCGACCGGCCGTCCACGGTCACGCACGGCGCGACCTGCGCGCCGGTGCCGCAGAAGAACAGCTCGTCGGCGATGAACAGCTCGGTCCGGTCGATCGGCCGCTGCACGAACGGGAAGCCGAGCTCGCGGGCGAGGTCCTCGATCGTCTGGCGGGTGATGCCCTCGAGGATGTCGTCGGTCACCGGCGGGGTGATGAGCGTGCCGTCGCGCACCATGAACAGGTTCGAGCCGCCGCCCTCGGAGACGTGGCCGCCGCTGGTGAGGAAGATCGCCTCCTCGGCGCCGTGCTCGGCGGCCTCGTCCACCGCGAGCGCGGTGTTGATGTATGCGCCGCTGACCTTCGCCCGGGCCGGGATCGCTTCGTCCGAGATCCGCCGCCAGCTGGTCGTGTGCGCGGCCAAGCCGCCGGTCGAGAGATACCCGCCCATCGGGAAGGCGTAGATCCCGAACCCGTCGCGGAGGCCGTGCAGCGCGACCTTCACCACCCGCGCGGCCTTGTACGCGAGCGGCCGGATGTAGACGTCGCTTTTGAACTCATTGCGGCGAAGGAGCTCGAGGACGATCTCGGAGAGCCGGTCCGCATCACCAGGGAGGCCGATGCGGACGATCCGGCACGACCGGGTCATCCGCTCGAAGTGCTCGCGGAGCCGGAACACGTAGAGCTGATCGGCCGGGGCGTTCCAGTACGCGCGGATCCCCTCGAAGACCCCGGTCCCGTACTGGAGCGCGTGGGTCGCGATGCTGACCGTCGCATCCGCGAACGGCACGAACGCGCCGTCGAGGTACGCGACGCCGGCCTCAGGGATCTCATTCGCCGGACCGGGCGCGCCGTTCACAGCCTGGCGACGGCTTCCTCGCGGTTCCAGAGGCGCTGCGCGAGCTGGAGCGCGATGACATCGGAGACGAGCACCGCGACGATGCCGCCGGCGACGAAGCCTGTCGGGATGTTCCCGATCACGCTGGTGATGGCGGTCAGGCCGACGACCACGCCGGCCAGCACGAGCCCGGCGACCTGCTGCGCCGCGCGCTGGCTCGGTACACGCGCCGACACGACCATCACCCACGAACCGAGGGTCAGGATGAAGAGGATCGAGAGCCCGAACAGCTCGAGCATCGACACCGGGTCCAGCACCTCGGCGATGCGTCCGGCACCGAACCGCTGCGACGCCGCCGCGTAGTAGATGAGCAGCGAGACAACCGAGAGCGCCGCGGCCGGCACCATCACGCCGATCAGCTTGCCCGCGACGATCTCGATGTCGCGGATCGGCGCCGCGAGCAGCGGCACGAGCGTCTGGGCCTCCTTCTCGGCGGCGAACGACCCCGCCGCCGCGTTGATCGCGGTCGCGGCCGGTAGCAGCGCGGCCTGCAGGGCGAACACCAGGATGAACGCGTCCGGAGCGGGCCCCGCGGAGCGGTTCAGCTGGATGAGCACGATCGGCAGCCCAACCAACAGCAGCGCGCGCGCGATCGACGAGCGATCGCTGTACTGCTCGACGATCTCGCGTCGCGCGAGGAGCAGTGCCTTCATGGTTGCCGGCTCTCCTTGATGATCGCCAGGTACGCGTCCTCGAGCGACCGCTCCTCCGCGTTCACGCTGATGACCTGCGCGCCGGCGTCGAGGAGCGCCCGCAGCGCGCGGGTGTTCGTTCCCGCCGGATCGACCGTCGTCCAGCGCAGCTCGAGCT
>DASUSA010000152.1:0-7747 GCA_036375335.1 Candidatus Limnocylindria bacterium | reverse complement strand
TCCTCGATGATGAGAACGCGTTTCACGTCGGCGAGTCTAACGACGGGCCCGGCGCAACGTCGCGGCCGCACCGAGCGCGATGACTGCCATCGCCACGACGAACGCCGCGCCGATGCGGATCGTCGTTTCGTACCAGTACTGATCGGGGTACATGGCAATGAGGTTGGAATCGCGCGGGAACAGGAAATTGCCCTGCGGGAAGAACAGCTCGTGGAACGCCAGGAACAGGCTGTCGAATGCCGCGGCCGCGCCGATGCCCAGCAGGGCGACCGCGGCGGCGGCGATCACGCTCCCGTCGCGCGCGACCGCGGCGAGGGCGACGGACCCGCGCCGGGCGACCGCGCGGCCGACGATCGCCAGCGCGACGAGCCCGCATACAGCGGCGATCTCGGCGCCGATGAAGACGTGCCGCACGTCGGCCATGTGCTGTCGCTCGTCGGCGGTGAAGAGCAGCACGCCTGGTGCATTGCCAAAGCCGGTCACGTACGCAAGCCACGACCCGTGCAGGCCGACGAGGTCGCCGAGCGCGCCACGCCCGGAAACCGCTCGCGTCACCGGGTCATGCCAGACCACGGGCGCGAAGTCGCGCGCGATACCCTCGTAGAAGACCGGCTGCGCGAAGATGAGTGCGAGCCCGACGAGTCCGACGAGCAGCAGCGCCAGCGCGAAGACCGCGGTCTCCCATCGTCGGGTCAACTGCGTGGTACGACTCCGAGGCCCGGCCGTTCGCTGAACACGAACCGGCCGCGCTCGACCGGCACGGCGATGAACGGATCGTCGACGATGAGCAAGTTCCCATCGAGGTCAGCCCACTCGACCGCCGGCGCCAGGTGGGCCGCAGCCGCGATCGCGACGCTGGTCTCGGCCGCGCGGCAGCCGAGCATGACCTTGAGCCCGAGTTCATGGGCGCGCTCGATCATCGCCCGGGCCTCGGCGATACCGCCGCACTTCTGGAGCTTCACGTTGATCCCGTCACATGCTCCCGCGAGCCGGTCCACATCGGGGAGCCGGACCGCTGCCTCATCCGCGACGATCGGCAGCGGGCTGTGCTCGCGCACGAAGCGCAGACCCTCGATGTCCTGCGGCGCAACTGGCTGCTCCACGAACTCGAGCCCGAACTGCGCGATGCGCTCGATGCGGCCGGGCGCTTCCTCCGGCGTCCACGCCGCGTTCGGGTCGACGCGGATCGTCCCGTCGAACACGCGCCGGATCCCCTCGAGGATCGCGACGTCGTCGCCGTGCCCGAGCTTCACCTTCAGCACGTCGAACCCCGCGGCCTTCGCCGCCGCGGCGCGCTCCGCCATCAGCGCAGGGTCCGCGATGCCGATGGTGAACGACGTTGGCGGCGCCTCGACCGGCGCAAGGCCGAGGAACGTGCGCAGCGGCTGACCGGCGGCCTGGGCCGCGCGATCGTGGGCCAGTGTGTCGAGGGCGCAGGCCGCCGCGCCACCGTGCGGGAACCGCTCGTCGAGCCGCATCCGCAGGGTCGCGAGATCGCGCGGATCGTCGGCCAAGAGCGAGACGGCGTTTCGCACGTCCGCCTCGAGTGACTCGGTCGTCTCGCCGAAGAACGGATCGGCCGAGGCCTCGCCGTACGCGACGCGCTCGCCGTCGTCGAGCTCCACGAGCACCACGCGCTTCTCGGTCCGCACGGCACGGGAGATCGCGAACGGCACGGCCAGATGCACGTCGACGGTGCGGACGGTGAGCTTCAGCGGAGCACCGCGGCGGCGAGACGATCGGCCCCGGACGCGCCCTCGCGCACCGGATCGGCCGCCGGCAGCCCGGTCTCGGTCGCGGCATCGCGGATCGCGCGCGCGGCGGCCTGCTCGTCGAGGGTGCTCGTGTTGAGGGCGACGCCGGCGACGCGCACGCGCGCACCCGCCGAACGGCTCCACGCCGCCGCTCCTTCGTACAGCGGCACCAGCTCGCGGAGCGACCGGATCGGCAGTCCCGGGAAACCCTTGACCTCTTGACGCGAGGCGTCGTGGCAGAGCAGGAGCACGTCTGGCGCGCTTCCGTGCAGCAGCCCGAGCGTGACCCCTGAGAAGCCCGGATGCGTGAGCGAGCCCTGCCCCTCGACCACGATCCAGTCCGCCGACTCGGCCGCGTCGCACACCATCCGTTCGGCCGCTCCGGCGATGAAGTCCGCGACGACCGCGTCGACCGAGATGCCGTGACCCGCGATCGCGATCCCGGTCTGGCCGGTCGCCACGAACGCGGCGCGTTTTCCTGCGCGCTCGAGGGCGCGGACGAGCTCGAGCGCGACGGTCATCTTCCCGACCGCGGCGTCCGATCCCACCGTCAGCACGACGTGGGTGCCGGCTCGACGCGCGCGATGTCCACCGATCGGCAGGTCCCCGGGCGGCTCGCGCAGCTCGCGGACCCGTCCCCCGCCCGTGACCGCCGCGGCCTCGAGCGCGGGGTCGTCGAACACGCGCTCGTGGAGTCCGTTCCAGACGTCGAGCCCGCGCCGCAGCGCATCGTCCAGCGCCGATCGGAACGCGTCGGGGATCCGGCCGCCCGGCGCGGCGGTGCCGATGAGCACCACGTGCGCGCCGCGATCGATGGCTTCGCCGACGGTGGCCACGACCGGGATCCCGGCGCCCACGCCGATCGCGGCTGCTGTGTCGGTGCCCGCGTGCGTGGAGTCGATCACCGCGACGACCGAGTACGGCGCGTAGCGGATGACGCCGATCGCGGTCTTCGCCGTCTGCCGCGCAAGCTGCCCCTCGGCGAGGATCGCGACCCGGGGCTGCTCAGGCACCGGCGTCCACGCCGAGTCGAAGGAACGCGCCGGGCCGGTCGGCGAGGGTCTCGGCACCGTGGGTCACGACCACGCCGTTCACGATGACGTGATCGATGCCCACCGGATAGCGATGCGGGTCGTCATAGGTCGCCGTGTCGATGATCCGCTCGGGATCGAACACCACGAGGTCCGCCCAGGCGCCTTCCCGCACGACGCCCCGATCCTGGAGCTTGAGCCGCGACGCGGTGAGCGAGGTCATCTTCCGCACGGCGTCCTCGAGGGTGATCAGCGAGGTGTCGCGCGCGTAGTGACCCAGGATCCGCGGGAACGTGCCGTACGAGCGCGGATGCGGCTTGCCGAACGACAGCGGGCCGTACGGCGCATTCGCGCGCGAGTCGCTGCCGGCGCAGATCCAAGGCTTCGCCATCACGTAGCGGACGTCGGCCTCGTCCATCGAGTGGTGAATGATGTCGATGGCGCCGTCGTGCTCGATGAGGGCATCGCAGGTCCACTCGAGCGGGTCCTGCTTCGCGGCCGCGGCGAGCTCCGCGACGCTCTTGCCTGACCAGTCTGAGTGATGTATTGCGCGCGCAATGACGATGTCCGGCCAGTTGCGCTCCGTCTCGGTGTATTCGCCGCGAATGCGCTGCCGAACCGCGGGGTCACGAAGGCGCTCGCACAGGGCCATCGAGCCGCCGGCGTGGGCCCACTTCGGGATGGTGACCGCGAGCCCGGTGGACGAGGCGGTGTACGGGTATTGATCGGCGATGACGTCCACGCCCGCGGCTTGGGCGCGTTCGATCATCGCGGTGGACTCTTTGACCTTGCCCCAGTTGCGTTTCTGCGAGGCCTTGTGGTGCGAGAGCTGCACGCGTACGCCGCTGCGGCGACCAACCTCGAGGTTCTCCTCGATCGCAGCAAAGAGCTCGTCGCCCTCGTTCCGGATGTGACTGGCGTATAGGCCGTCGTGCTCGCGGACGACCGTCGCGAGCGCGCTGATCTCGTCCGTCGTGCCGTACGCGCTCGGCGGGTAGATCAGCCCCGTCGACAGCCCAATGGCGCCATCGTCCAGGGACTTCGCGAGGAGCGCCTTCATCGCCGCGAGCTCCCCGCCGGTCGGCGCGCGGTCGTCCGCGCCCATCACGCACATCCGAAGCGTCCCGTGGCCGACGAAGGAGCAGAAGTTGATCGCACTGCCCGAGCGCTCGACCACAGCGGCGTACTCGGCGAACGAGGTCCAGGTGCGTTCGAGGTCGTACCGCCCCAGGTCACGGTCGAGCTCCTCGGCCGCGAGCCCCATCACCGGCGCCGACGCGCCGCCGCAATTGCCGGCCACGACGCAGGTCACGCCCTGGTGGACGGTGCTCTCGAGCGCCGAGTTGATGAGCACCGACTCGTCGGAATGGGAATGGATGTCGATGAAGCCAGGGCTGACCACCCGGCCGGCCGCATCGATGGTCCGCGCGCCCGAGCCGGTCCCGACGTCGCCGATCGCCACGATGCGGCCGTCGCGAATGGCGACGTCGGCTCGCCGGCGGGGCGCGCCGGTCCCGTCGATCACCTCGCCGTCCCGGATCAGAAGATCGGTCACTTCGGGCGCACGGGCGTGAACGCGGCCTTCGTTTGCTTCAACAGGTCCGGACGCGCGAGGAGGTCGATCGCCGTGAACGCGAGCGCTTTCGCCGCGACATGCATGGTCTCGAGCGCGCGCGGGGTGGCCGCGGCCGCGGCGAAGTCGCGCGAGTGCCATGGCACGCGATCGGCGCTCACCGAGAAAAATGGATGGATCGACGGGATCAGCGAGGAGATGTTGCCCATGTCCGTCGAGCCCGAGGTCTCCCCCGCCCGCCGCGGGCCGAGGATCCGGCCGAGGGACCGCGCGTTCTCGGCGAGCGCCGCCGCCATCGGACCGTTCGTGGTGACCATGTCCATCGCCTCGCCCCACTCGTAGCGCAGCTCGCATCCCGTTGCCCTCGCCGCACCCTCGAAGCACGCGAGGACGCGCCGCCGGAGGTCGCCCAGGTACGAGGGATCGCCGGCGCGAACGATGATCCGTGCCGCGGCGCGTTCCGGAATGACGTTCGACGCCTGGCCGCCGTCGGTGATGATCCCGTGGATCCGCGAATCGCTCCGCACGAGCTGGCGCAGGGCCGACATCGCGCTCCACCCGAGCATCAGCGCATCCAGCGCGTTCACGCCCGCGTACGGCGCGGCCGCGGCGTGCGCGGCCTTGCCGCGGAACTCGAGGTCGAGCACCCGGAGGGCGACCATGAGCGGGTCGAGGACGTCGGCGTCCGCGGGATGGAACATCATCGCCGCGTCGACGCCCTCGAAGACCCCGGCGGCGTGGAGCCTGACCTTCCCGCCGCCGCCTTCCTCGGCCGGAGTCCCGATCACGCGGACCGTGCCTTTGAGCTCCTTCGCCACCGCAGCGACGCCGAGGTACGCGCCGACACCACCCGTGGCGATCAGGTTGTGGCCGCAGCCATGACCGATCCCCGGCAGTGCGTCGTACTCGGCGCAGATCGCGACCGTGGGTCGGCCGCCGGCCTTCGTCTCGGAGACGAACGCGGTCTCGACGCCACCCGCAGCGCGGGTCACCGGCAGACCCTCGCGAACGAGGAAGTCGGCGAGCGCCGCGCAGGCGAACCGTTCCTCGAAGGCGAGCTCGGGCCGGTCGTGGATCGCGATGGCGAGGTCGTCCAGGCTCGCGCTGGCTGCGTCAATGCGCGCGGCGGCGCGCTGCTTCAAAGCGTGAAGATCCATCGGCCCGCCGGAGCGTATCGAGAACTCAGTCCCGCCGCGTCGAGAGAACGACCTCCGCGACGATGAACGGCACGACGACGAAGACGGCCGTCAGCGGAGTCAGCCCGTCGACCACCCGCAGGAGTGCTGCGAGCGCGATGACGCAGCCGACCATGACCCCGCGCCGCAGGCCGCGCGCGACCGCGAGACCGTGCCGGGCCCCGCGCTTCGTCCGACGCGTCGCGAGGGAGACGAACGCGAGTGCCGCCAGCGCGGCCACCGCGAGCGACGATCCAATGACCACGAGGCCGACGCTGAGCTCGGAGTCCGGATCACGGGTGGCGACGGTGAAGGCCACGATGGCGACGCCGACGGCGGCGATCGCGAGAAGGGTCGCGGTCAGCGCTCGTCCCCGCGCGCGACGAACGGCAGCCGGCGCACGGTGCTCTCTTCTTCCCCGGTGAGCGGCAGCGTGGTCTGCTGGGTCGTCTGCAGCGGCCGTCCGACGGCCTCGACCGCGTCCGCGGCGCGGTCGAGCCCGCGCAGCGATTCGGAGTACTTCTTCGTCGCGTTCTCGAGGTGCTTGCCGAGGGTGTCGTGCATGATCCGGAAGTTCTCGATCTCCAGGCCCGCGCGGCGGATGTTCTCGTTCAGCTCCCGCGTGCGCTCCTCCATCGCAAGGCCGCGCAGACCAAGTGACACCATCTGCAGATACGCGACCAGGGTGTTCGGCGAGGTCGGCAGCACATGGCGCTCGGAGCAGTACTCCCGTAGGTCGGGCTCGGCCACCGCGGCCGAGTAGTAGACAGCTTCGGCCGGGAAATACAGGAACGCGAAATCGATCGTCCCTTCGGCCGGCGCGATGTACCGCGCGACCGCGTCCACGTGCCGCTTCACCTGTTGCACAAAGGCCCGCCGGCGGGTCAGCCGTTCGGCGTCGTCGGCTGCGGCGACGAGCGCGTTGAACGATTCGATCGGGAACTTCGCGTCGATGGGCACGATCCGGCCGGCGAATCGAACGATCGCATCGACCCGCGAGCCATCGCGATAGCCGTACTGGAGCTGATAGGCGGTCGCCGGCAGGTTGTCCGCGAGCAGCCGCTCGAGCATGAGCTCGCCGAAGCCGCCGCGCAGCTTCGGCGCGCGGAACAGATCGTTGAGCGAGCCAACGTCCTTGGCGAGCTCGCCGATCCGGGTGCTCTGCTCGCCGAGGGCCGCAAGGGTGGCCCCGAGCTCCCCGAGCGTCCGCTGGGTCGATCCGGTCTGGGTGAGCACCTGTTGCTCGGTCGCGCCGAGCGAGCGCTGCAGCTCGGTCCGCATATCGGCCAACGCCTGGGCGTTCGCGGCCCGTAGCTCCGCGAGGGTCTGCTGGACCTGCGCCGCGTCGGCCCGCATTCCCTGCTGCAGAAGCGCGAGCGGCGCGTCCGACGGGCGGCGCCGCAGGAGGACCGCGACCACGATCGCGGCGGCGCTCGCGACGACGATCGCCCCGGCAAGGATCTCCATGCGGCGCCTCCTTCCTCGGGAATGCCCTTGAACCGTCACGATAATGCTAGAACGAGTGTTCGATTGCTACCAATATCGGTATCACCTAGCGTCGCCGCGATGGTCGGGTCGTTGACGCGGACCAAGACCCTTCTGTACTCCGCGGGATCGGTGGGCGCAGGCGCATTCTTCGCGTTCAACAACTTCGTGCTACCGCAGCTCCTGAAGGCGGCGGGAGCCGGCGATCTCCTCACCGGGCTCCTCTCGAGCACCCGGAGCATCGAGGGCGCGATCATCCAGCCGACGATCGGCGCGCTCTCCGACCGGACCCGCGGTCGGTTCGGGCGCCGGAGGCCGTTCATCGCGATCGGGATTCCGCTGTCGGCCGCCTTCTTCGTCGTGGCCGCGACCCAGCACGACGTGCTCGGCCTGACCATCGGGATCTTCCTGTTCTCGATCTTCTTCAACGCGGCCGCCGACCCGTACGTGGCGCTCCTCGCGGACATCACCACTGCGAGCGAGCGGGGCATCCTTCAGGGCGTCTCGACCGCCATCCAGCTCGCCAGCCAGGTCGCGTTCCTCGTGCTGATCTCGACGGCCTCGGCCGGAGGCGGGATCCCCTCCTGGTCGTACCTGCTCGTGGCCGGGCTCCTGGTCGGCACGTTCGCGGTCACCGTCGTCGGGGTGCACGAGCCCCAGATCTTCGATCTGACCCACGAACGGCTCGGCTTCCGCCATTACGTCACTGAGCTCACCGAACATCGTCAG
>DASUSA010000151.1:0-3502 GCA_036375335.1 Candidatus Limnocylindria bacterium | reverse complement strand
CGGATCGGGTACGTCATCCAGCAGGTCGGACTGTTCCCGCATCAGACCATCGCCGAGAACGTCGCGACAGTCCCGGTGCTCCTCGGCTGGACGAAGCAGCGGATCGCGGCGCGCGTGCGGGAACTGCTCGCGCTCGTCGGCCTGGACCCGGCCCGGTACGCGTCGCGATACCCGGCGCAGCTCTCGGGAGGCGAACGCCAGCGAGCCGGCGTGGCGCGCGCGCTCGCCGCCGAGCCGCCGGTCATGCTCATGGATGAGCCGTTCGGGGCGGTCGATCCGATCGTTCGGGAGCGGTTGCAGAGCGAGCTGCTCCGGATCCAGCGCGAGCTCGGGACCACCGTGCTGTTCGTGACCCATGACATCGACGAGGCCATCCGGCTCGGCGATCGCGTCGCGGTGATGCGCGGCGGGAAGCTCGTGCAGTACGCGCCACCCGGTGAGCTGCTCGCGCACCCGGCCGACGACTTCGTCGCGCAGTTCGTCGGCTCGGACCGCGGATTGAAGCGTCTTGCGCTGCTCACGGTCGGCGGTGCCGAGATCGACGCGACCATCGAGCGCGCCAGCTTGGACTCGCGGGCTCCGGTCGTGCGGCCGTCGAACACGCTGCGCGATGCGCTCGCACGGATGCTGGAGAGCGGAACGGTGATCGCCGCGGTCGTCGACGGCGACCGCTACGTCGGCGCGCTCACCCTCGCGAAGATCGGGAAGATGATTCGGAGCGACGCGTGACCGAGGGCGAGCCGCTCATCCGGTGGGACTGGGTGGCCGGACACCTGGACGAGATCGGCCAGCGGCTGGTGGAGCACGTGGAGCTCACGGCCATCGCGGTCGGCATCGGCTTCGTGATCGCGTTCGCCCTGGCGCTGCTGATCATCCGGCGGCCGCGCCTCGAGAGCCCGATCACCTTCGTGACCGGCACGCTGTACACGATCCCGAGCCTCGCCTTGTTCGTCCTGCTCATCCCGTACACCGGCCTGTCCCTCCTGACCGCCGAGATCGGCCTGGTGAGCTACACGCTCCTCATCCTCATCCGCAACATCGTCCGCGGGATCCGCGGCGTGCCGGCCGACGTGCTCGAGGCCGCGAACGGCATGGGCTACACCCCGCGCGAGCGCCTCTGGCGGGTAGAGGTCCCGCTCGCGCTGGCGGTGATCATCGCCGGCGTGCGCGTCGCGACCATCAGCACGATCGGCCTCGTCACCGTGACGGCGCTCATCGGGCAGGGCGGGTTCGGCTACTTCATCCTCATCGGCATCCAGCGCTTCTTCTCGACCGAGCTCATCGTCGGCGCCGCGTGCTCGGTCGCGCTCGCGATCGCGGCAGACGCGCTGCTCGTCCTGCTGCAGCGCCGGCTCACGCCGTGGACGAGGCCGGCATGAGCCTATTCGTGGACACGGCGAAATGGTTCCTCGATCCTGCGCACTACCAGGGGAGCGACGCGGTCCAGACCCGGGTGTTCGAGCACATCGAGCTCTCGGCTCTCGCGCTCCTCGTCGCGGCACTGATCGCCTTGCCGATCGGCCTCTACCTCGGGCACACCGGCCGGCTCGGGTTCGTCGCCGTGAACGTCGCGAACATCGGCCGGGCCCTGCCGTCGCTCGCCCTGCTCGCGTTCGCGCTCCCGATCGCCTTCGCGCTCGGCCTCGGGCTCGGGTTCTGGCCTACCTTCATCGCGCTCGTCCCGCTCGCGATCCCGCCGATGCTCACGAACGCCTACGTCGGGACGCGGGCGGTCGACCGCGACGTGATCGAATCCGCGCGTGGGATGGGGATGGGCGAGCGTGGGATCCTCCGCCAGATCGAGCTCCCCCTCGCGCTGCCCCTGGTGCTCGCCGGGATGCGGACCTCTGCCGTGAACGTGGTCGCCACGGCCACCCTGGGCGCGCTCGTGGCCGGCGGCGGGCTGGGCCGGTACATCGTCGACGGCCTCGGCCTCCAGGAGTACGACCGCTTGTTCGCCGGTGCGCTCCTTGTCGCGCTCCTGGCCATCGCCGTAGAAGTCGCCTTCGGCACATTCGAGCGCCGAGCCACCTCGCCGGGATTACGCGCGGCGTCCACGACGTTCTAGCCGCATCGGCGCCAAAGGCGCGGATACTGTCCGCTTGGGCCGAGAGACTGAGCGCTGCGGCCCGGAAGGAGTCCCTCATGCGCGCTTCCCGACTCGCGGTCGCGTTCCTCGTCGCGGTGATCGTCGCGAGCGCCTGCGGCGGCAGCGGCGGCGGCAGCCCCAGTGGGGCGGCAAAGCCCAACGTCACGATCGGCTCGACGAACTTCAGCGAGCAGCTGATCCTCGGTGAGCTGTATGCGCAGATCCTCGAGGCGAACGGCTACACGGTCACCCGGAAGTTCAACCTCGGCGCCCGCGAGATCGTGTTCCCGGCCCTCGCGAGCGGCCAGATCGACATCGAGGCCGACTACCTCGCGACCCTCCTCGCGTTCGTAAACAAGAACGCGACCGGCTCCACCGACCCGAAGGCCACGTCGACCGCCCTCCAGAAGGAGCTCGACGCGAAGAGCCTGACCGTCCTCGACTACGCGCCGGCTGTCGACCAGAACGGCTTCGTGGTCACGAAAGCGACCGCGGACAAGTTCAAGCTCGTGAAGCTGTCCGACGTCACAGCAGTGGGCGGCCAGCTCGTGCTCGGCGGACCGCCAGAGTGCCCGACCCGTCCGTTCTGCGCCGCGGGCCTCAAGACGACCTACGGCATCACGTTCAAGGACTTCAAGCCCCTGGACACCGGCGGCCCGCTGACCGTCGCCGCGCTCAAGGGCAGCCAGGTGGACATCGGACTGCTGTTCACGTCCGACTCGACCATCGCGGTGAACAACTTCGTCCTGCTCGAGGACGACAAGCACCTGCAGCTCTCGGACAACATCGCGCCGGTCGTGCGCAACGACCTCCTCGCGAAGGCCCCGAGCGACTTCAAGTCGATCATCAACTCGATCGCCCCGAAGCTCACCACCGCCGAGCTGACGGCGATGAACAAGCAGAACGACATCGACAAGACCGACCCGAAGGCCATCGCGGCGGCGTGGCTCAAGAAGATGGGTCTGGTCAAATAGCCGACTGGATCTCGCTCGGCGGCTCGCTCGCATCGAGCGCGGCCGTCGCGTCGTGGGGGGATGGCGGAGAGTGCGAGCTCTTCGCCATCCACGGCGACGGCACGCTTCGCGACCGGTACTGGGATGGAACCGAATGGCATGACTGGGAGTCGCTCGGCAAGGGCTTCACCGGGCAGCCCGCCGCGGCGGCTCGCGACGCCGACCGCATCGATGTGTTCGCGTTCGGGACCGACGGCCAGCTCCGCCACATCTGGTGGGATGGCAACCGCTGGGTCGAGTGGGAGATCGTCGGTGGCGCTCCGCGCGGCGACTCGGTGAGCTGCGCCTGGAGTGGCCGGCGGC
The DNA here is from genome assembly GCA_036375335.1 of Candidatus Limnocylindria bacterium. Lineage (GTDB taxonomy): Bacteria > Chloroflexota > Limnocylindria > P2-11E > P2-11E > UBA4735. The sequence continues at coordinate 97 of DASUSA010000151.1, read as the reverse complement.
TCGACGTCTTCGTCGGGACGAAGGGTGCGGACCTTTGGTACAACGCGCTGCTCGTGACATGAGCTTCGACTTCGTGGTGATCGGCGCCGGCGCGGCC
>DASUSA010000150.1:0-7363 GCA_036375335.1 Candidatus Limnocylindria bacterium | reverse complement strand
GATCGAGTACTACAACAAGCTCCCGTCATCGGCGACGGCGCAGGTCTGTCTCGTGCTGGACCCGATGCTCGCGACGGGCGGCTCGTCGGCCGCCACGATCGAGATCCTGAAACGGTGGGGTGCCCGAAGCGTGAAATACGTCGGACTCATCGCCGCCCCCGAGGGCGTGAAGGCGCTGCATGACGCGCATCCGGACGTGCCGATCCATGTCGCATCGCTCGACGAGCGGTTGAACGACAAGGGCTACATCCTTCCGGGCCTGGGCGACGCCGGCGACCGTCAGTTCGGCACGAGCTGATGTCGACGATCCTCACCGCGGTCGGCTCGTCCACGTTGTTGCTGTTCGCGGGCTCCACGCTGCTCGCGTTCCTCCTCGCGGTCATCGCGACGCCGGTCGTCGGCGCGCTCGCGCGGCGGCTGGGGCTCATGGATGTTCCAGGTGGCCGCCGCCGGCATCCGGAGCCCATCCCGCGCATCGGCGGTCTCGGCATCGCCCTGGCCTTCGGGCTTGCGATCTTCGCGTTCTGGCTCGTCGACCGCCTGAACGGCCACCCGTTCCTGATTCCGGTCGAGGTCCGCACGCCGCGATTCACCCTCACGGCAATGGCCGCGTTCCTCGGGCTCGCGATGGGTCTGCTGGACGACGCGCTCGACCTGCGCGCACGGTGGCAGATCCTCGGCTACTTCGCGATCGCCGCGGTCATCGTCGCAGCCGGCATCCGGATCGACTTCATCAACGACCCGCGTGGCGACGGGCTGGTCCAACTCGCGCCGCCGATCGCCGTCGGTTTCACGGTCTTCTGGATCGTCGGCATGAACAACGCGCTCAACTTCATCGACGGCCTTGACGGCCTCGCCGCCGGCGTCGCGGCCATCGCCGCGGTAGCCCTCGGCGCGACCGCCCTGCTGCCCGCGGTGAACGAGCCGTTCGTGGCGTGGATGAACTTCACCCTTGCCGGTGCGATCGCAGGGTTCCTCGTGTTCAACTTCCATCCGGCGAAGGTGTTCCTCGGGACGACCGGCGTCGCGTTCATCGGGACGATGCTCGCCGTGCTGTCGATCTTCGGCACCGCGAAGGTCGCCGCGGCGCTGCTCGTCCTCGGTGTCCCGATCCTCGACACCTTCTATGTCATCGTCCGCCGCCTGGTGACCGGGCAGGCGCCGTTCGCGCCGGACCGCGGCCACTTCCACCACAAGTTGCTCGACGTCGGGCTTTCGCACCGCCAGGCCGTGCTGTTGATCTACGCGATCACACTCGGCCTCGGCGCGCTCGCCTTCATCTCGAGCGGCCGGGCGCAGGTCTATTCGTTCGTCGGCTTCCTCGCGGTGTTCGGCATCGCCGTGCTCGCACTGTCGCAGCGGAGCGCGAAGGCCGAGGAGCTCGATCCGAACCTCTATCCGGAGAAGGCCGAATAGCCGGGGCGCCGATCAAGGTGGGGACCTGCTCGTGGACCGACCCGACGCTGATCGCGTCGGGGTGGTATCCGGAGAAGATCGCGAAGAAGGCCGACGAGCGCCTGCGCTTCTACGCGGACCGCTTCCCGGTCGTCGAGAACGACGCGGCGTACTACGCGCTACCGGATCCGAAGCAGGCCGAGCTCTGGGCGGAGCGGACACCCGACCGATTCACCATGGATTTCAAGGCCTTCGGCTCGATCACGACGCACCCGATCGACCCGAAGCGGCTCCCGAAGAACATCCGCGAGACCCTACCCGCCGCCGCGCAGGAGAAGCGTCGCCTCTACCCGAAGGATCTCCCGGTCGAGATCCGCGACGAGATCCACGCGCGCTTCTGGGTCTCGCTCGAGCCGATGCGCAAGGCCGGAAAGCTCGGCGCGATCCTGCTGCAGTACCCCGACTGGTTCGTCATCTCACATCACAGTAAGGACGAGATCCTCCACGCCCGCGACCGGCTGCCCGACGATCGCCTGGCGGTCGAGTTCCGCAACGAGACCTGGATGAGCGAGCGCAATCGCGCGGAGACGCTGAAGTTCCTGGCCGACCACGATCTGACGTACGTGGCGGTCGATGAGCCGCAAGGCTTTCCGTCCAGCGTGCCGCCGGTCGCGGCGGCCACCTCTCCGCGACTCGCGATCGTGCGGTTCCACGGCCGCAACGCGGAGAACTGGAAGAAGAAGGGCCTCACCGCGGCCGAGCGGTTCGACTACTCGTACTCAAAGGAGGAGCTCGCCGAGTGGCTCGGCAAGATCGAGCACCTCGCCGAGGAGACCGAGGAGGTCCACGTCCTGATGAACAACTGCTACGGCGACAAGGCCGTCAGCAATGCTGCCGACATGGCCCGACTCCTAGACAAGGTCGCTTGACATTTAGACAAGCAGACCGTACGCTCCGGGTGAAGTTGATTCCGGAGGTCGAAGTGTCGCAAACCACCGCCAGCCGGGCCTACGCGAGGGAATTGTTCACCGCGATGGCCGCCTATGTCGTCGCCGTTCTCGTCACCGTGAAATTCACGCCGGACGTCGACCCGCTGCTGCGCGTTCCGTTCGTGCTCATCCCGCTGATCCCATCGGCCTTCGCGCTCCGTGCCTATCTCCGCTTCCTCGGCCGGATGGACGAGCTCGGCCGGCGCATCCAGCTAGAAGCGCTCGCGATCGGGTTCGGTGCTGCGGGCATGCTCACCTTCGCCTACGGATTCCTCGAGAACGCAGGCTTTCCGCAGCTCAGCTACGTCTTCGTGTTCCCGTTGATGATCTGTCTCTGGGGTCTCGGCGGTGCGGTCGCAACCCGTCGTTACCAGTGAAGAACACGCTCAAGGTGCTCCGTGCCGAGCGCGACTGGTCGCAGGCGGAGCTCGCGGACCGTCTGGCGGTCTCGCGGCAGACCGTGAACGCGCTCGAGACCGGCAAGTACGACCCGAGCCTGCCTCTCGCGTTCAAGATCGCGCAGCTCTTCGGCCGGCGGATCGAGGACGTGTTCGACCCCCACGCGGGCTAGGGACGCCTCGCGGCTAGGATGCCGCTCGTGGTCCGGCCGATCTCCGACTTCGAGCCGCGCGAGCGCATCGCGCCGATCCCGCACACCACTCGGCGCTTCTCGTGCCGCTCGGCCCTCGCGATCTCGCCCGATAACGGGACCCTCGCGTTCATCGCCGATCTCGGCGCGGGGACCTACTCCGCCTGGACGCTGCCGCTGACCAAACCGGGCAGGCCGTCTCCGGCCCTCGGCGTCGATGGCGCGGCGCTCCGCTCGCTGAGCTGGTCCAAGCGCGGCGATCTCATCGGCGCGGCCGACCGCGGCGGCACCGAATTGCATCAGCTGTATGTCGCGCGGAGCGACGAACGTGTCGAGAAGCTCTCGTGGAGCGACGGCGAGCGCGTGCAGCGGCTGCTGTCGTGGAACGCCGCCTCGCCTGACGGAAAGCGCGTCGCGTTCTCCTCGAACGCACGCCAGCCGACCGACATGGACATCGTCATCGAGGACGTCGAGACGGCGACCGAGCGTGCCGTCGCGACCGGCCCGACCTGGTACGTCGCGGGCGGATGGTCCCCCGACGGCCGCGCCCTGCTCGTGATGCGCGTCCAGGCGAACACGGACCAGGATCTCTTCGTCGTCGATCCCGACTCCGGCGCGATGCGGCATCTCACCGCTCACGAAGGCGACGTCTCCAACGTGCCCGCCGGCTGGCTCGCCGACGGCCGCCCGCTCGGTATGACCGACGCCGGGCGCGAACACCTGTACCTCGCGGCCTACGACGCGACAACGGGGACGCGCGAGATCATCGACGCGCCGGACTGGGACGTCGAGCTCGCGGCATCATCAACCGACGGCCGGTCGCAGATCTGGTCCGTGAACGAGGACGGCTACTCCAGGCTCCGCTGGCAGCGGGACGGAAAGCGCGCGGGCGAGCGCGCGCTGCGCGGCGTCTGCGACGACCTGATCGTCTCCGCTGACGGCTCGGTCGCCGCCTATCACCGGACGTCGGCTACGGACGCGCCCCAGCTCTGGGTGCTCGACCTTCGGACCGGCGAAGCCCGCGCGGTCTTTGAGACCGCGCGCACGGTGCGGCCGTCCGATCTCGTCGAGCCGGAGCTCATCCGGATCAAGGCCGCCGACGGCGACATTCCGTGCTTCGTCTTCCGGCCGAAAGGCGCGTCCGGACGCACGCCGGCGGTGCTCTACCCGCACGGAGGCCCGGAGGGCCAGTCGCGACCCGCGTTCACAAGTTCGAGCGCGTATCTCCAGGCGCTCATCGACCGCGGCATCACGCTCGTCGTGCCGAACATCCATGGCTCGACCGGTTACGGGCTCCCCTGGCAGAAAGCGATCCACCGCGACTGGGGCGGCATCGATGCGCGCGATCTGCGCGCGATCGCGGACTGGATGGCGGCCGACCCGCGCATCGACCCGAAGCGCCTCGCCGTGTACGGCGGCTCGTACGGCGGCTTCGCGACGCTCGTCTGCGTCACGACCATGCCGGACCGTTGGAAGTGCGCGGTCGACGTCTTCGGCGTCGCCAATCTGGTGACGATGATCGAGCACGCCCAGCCGAACTGGCGCCGCTTCCTGAAGCTCTGGATCGGCGACCTCGAGCTGGATCGCGCGAAGCTCGTCGAGCGCTCGCCGATCACCCACATGGACCAGGTCCGCTGCCCGATGCTCGTCGTGCAGGGCACGAACGATCCGCGGGTGCCGAAGGAAGAATCCGATCAGGTCGTCGAGCGGCTCCGCGCCCGCGGCGTCCCGGTCGAGTACCTGGTCTTCGAGGACGAGGGCCACGGCTTTACGAAGCGCGCGAATCAGGACAAGGCGCACGACCGGATCATCGAGTTCCTCACGGAGCAGCTGGTCAGCCGGGCTAGCTGAACTTCTTGGATTCGTCGGCCCGATAGGCACGCACGGCGATCGCGGCGAAGAGGAGGGTGTATCCGATGAGCCACGCCGCGCTCTGCCATAACGGATTGTCCGGTGGCTTCCCGACCGCGTCCCACACGATCTGCCCGTAGTGGTAGGCCGGCAGATACGGCGCAATGCTGCGGATGAAGCTCGGGAGCTGATCGAGGGGAATGAACAACCCCGACCCGAAGTACATCGGCAGTGCGATCAGGTTCACGACGGCCGGCGCTGCGTTTGGGCTCACCGAGTAGCCGATCGCGAAGCCGAGCGCGAGGAACGGGATCGCGCCGATGAGGAGGCGCCAGGTGAGCGTGAGCCACTGGCTGGTCTCCATCCGCTGGCCGCCGACGAGTGCGGCGACGGCGAATAGCACAACGAGCGCGAGGAGCGCGAATGCGACGCCGGTCAGGAGTTTGGCGATCATCGTCGCGATCGGCCGGAGCGCCGTGGCCCGCATGAGGACGTCGTACTTGCGCCCGCGGTCCAGTGCGACGCCGATGCCGAAGGAGAAGAGCATCACGTTGGCGACCGCGTAGGCCGATAGCGACGCGAGCACGTACGCGCCGATGTTCACGCCCTGTTCCACCCGCTGAGCGTTCTGGAGCCCGAAGAACACGTAGAACATCACCGGAAGGGCGAGACTGAAGATGCTGAAGATCGGCGAGCGCCAGAGCTTCAGGAACTCGCCACGGGTCTGCTGGACGACCATGCCCCCGAACGGGGCGACCTCACCCGACACGGCGGTCCTCCGCGCGCGAGGTCAGCGCGAGGAACGCATCTTCGAGGTCCGCTCCGGTCACTTCGAGGTCACTCAGTTCGAGGCCGCTCGCGAAGAGGGCCTTGAGCACCGTCTCCGGCTCGTTCGTGAGCAACCGCACCCGGCCGTCCGCGATCTCGACGTGCTGCACCGGCAGGCCGGCGAAGGTCCGCTCGTCGGCTCGCGCGGCAAAACGCATGGTCTTGCCCGCGACACGGCGTTTGATCTCGGCTGGTGGGGCGTCAGCCACGAGCTGCCCACGATCGATGACGATCACGCGCTGCGCGATCTCGTCCGCCTCCTCCAGGTAGTGCGTCGTGAGCACGATCGTCTTGCCGCCTTTCACGCTCTCCCGGAGGCCGTCGAGGAACCCTCGCCGTCCTTCAACATCCATCCCGGCGGTCGGCTCGTCCAGGAACAGCACCTCAGGGTCGCCCACGACGGCGAGCGCGTAGTAGAGCCGCTGGCGCTGGCCGCCGGATAGGTGATCGATCCGCGCATTGGCCTTCTCGCCAAGACCCGCCAAGCCGATCGCTGTCGCGACCGGCAGCGGATGCGGGTAGTAGGACGAGAAGATCTCGAGGATCTCGCGGACCTTGAGGAGCTCGGGGACGCCGGACTCCTGGAGCATCACGCCGCATCGGCTACGCGCGCGCGCGTCCCTGGGGTCGAGGCCGAAGAGCCGGGCCTGGCCGGACGTCGGCTGCCGCAGTCCGAGCATGAGGCTGATCGACGTCGTCTTCCCCGCGCCGTTCGGTCCGAGCATCGCGACGACCTCGCCGGCCTGGATGGCAATGTTCACGCCCCGGAGCGCGTCTACCTGCCCGTAGGTCTTCTTCGCGGCGATGAGCTCGACGACTGCCGTCACCGAGGGAGCGTATGCCTGCTAGCCGCGCAACCGCGTCCGGAGGACAAACCGGGTGCCGTAGATCTCGTCGCCGAGGCTGACGATCTTGTTGTCCACCCAGCCGGTCGGGAGCATCGCGGCCTGCACGTCATCCCACGACAGCAGGCCGGGTCGCAGGAACGCCTTCTTCCACACGGCGACCCAGATCGCGCCCTCGGTGCTCGCGATCCGCACGAGCTCTGCGGCGAGGGCGTTCGCGCCCACCGGCTCCAGCGCGAAGCACAGGACCAGCCCGAACCGGGCCGCACGGTACCGGAACGGGAGCTCGAGCTCGGAGCGGTCAAGCTGGCCGGCGAGATGCTCGATCGGCCGGTCGTACGTGGCGATGTCGCCGATGCGCACCGCGGGCAGACCGGCGGGTAGTCCGAGCTTCGGGACGACCTCATCGGCTGGGCGCAGACCCTTTGGTCTCGGCACGGGCTCAGTATCGACCGCGAACGCTTGCGCGGAACGCCGCTTGCACGGCTGGTCGCATGGTCCTTGTGGAACGCCGCGCGCGGCCGATCCTCATCGTCGACGACGACAAGGAGATCCTGGCGGTCGAGCGCGCGGTGCTGACCGAGGAGGGCTTCCGGGTTCGCGAGGCGCACAACGGTGCCGAAGCGCTCGTTGAGCTCGAGGCGGATCCGCCGGCGATGATCGTGCTCGACGTGCAGATGCCCGGCATCGACGGCCCGGCCTTTGCGCGCGAGCTCCGAACGCGGCTCCGGCATGTGCCGCTCGTCATCCTCACCGCCGCGCCGGACCCGAAGCACGAAGCCGATCGCTGCAACGCCGAGGCCTACCTCGCGAAGCCGTTCCACGCCGACGAGCTTCTTCAGCTCGTGCGCCGTTTCTCCACCTAA
>DASUSA010000149.1:0-5306 GCA_036375335.1 Candidatus Limnocylindria bacterium | reverse complement strand
GCCGCGACCGCCCTCGCCTCCGCGACAAGCGCTTCAGCCCGATCAGGGTCGTCCAGGGCGCTGATGGTCGATCGCCACACCAGCAGCTGGACGAGAAGGTCCGCCGGCACGAGTCCGCGCGCCTGCTCGAGCACCGCATCGAGCTCGGCGATCGCAGCCGCGCTGCCCTCGACGCGAAGCCACGCCAATGCCGCGCGGGCACGCGTCGCGAGAACAGCGGCCGGACCCTCACCAGCCGCTTCCGCCAGCGCCAGTGCGCGCCGGTACAACGCCAGCGCGCCATGGCTGTCGGTGCGCGCGCGTCGCTGCTCGGCCGCCGCGCGCAACGATTCGACTGCGCGCTTCGCGAGCGCGACGGCCGCGTCCGATCCCAGCTCACGCGCGAGCAGCGCCGCCTGCTCGGCATGGTGCGCGGCGAGAGCCAGGTCGCCGATCTCGCTCGTCCCGAGCCATTGGGCAAGGCGATCGTGCTGGCGCACCCGCTCGCCCTTCGGCACCCCGGCGTAGGCGACGTCTCGGAACAGCATGTGCGCGAACGACAATCGCTGGTGCGCGGTTCCGCTCGGGTCGAGGCTCGAGACGATCTCGAGGCGCTCCGCGTCGGCCAGGCGGTCCGCGAGCCGTGGCTCGTCGATGATCGCCGCGAGCACCTCGGGAGTGAACGTGCGCCCGACCACGCTTGCGGCGCTGAGGACCGCGCGGGTCTCCGGCGAAACGCGATCGAGGCGGGCCGCGATGAGGCCGCGCAGTGTCGGCGGGACCGCGCTTCCGGCCGCCGCGGTCGCACCGTCCTCCCGGAGGGCGCGCAGATATTCCTGCACGAACAGTGGATTGCCCTCGCTGTGCGCACGGACGAACGGGAGCGCCGACGCGCCCGCGGGCGCGGAATCGAGCGAGGCGACCAGCGTGCCCACGGCAGTGTCATCGAGCGGCGGCACCATGACGGTCGCCGACCGTTCGCTGTTGCCCGCCCACCCAGGGCGCGACGCGAGCAGATCGGGACGCGCCAGGCAGATCACGAAGATCGGGCCGCGCGCGCGGTCCACGATCTGGTCGATCGCATCGAACATGGGTGCCTCGGCCCAGTGGATATCCTCGATGATGAGCACGATCTGCCCATCCTGGGCGAGTGCCTCGAGGTGGCGCTGCAGCGCACCAACGAGATTCGGCTGGTTCACCTCGGGCATCGGGCCGAGGATCTGCTCGATCGGCCAGAGCGCGAGGCCTTCGCCATACGGCGGACAGCGCGTCCGCAGGATCAAGGCGCCGCTCAATCCTCCCGCGAATTCGTCGATCAACCGGCTCTTGCCGATGCCGGCCGGACCGATGGCGTTGACGAGGTACGGACGGCCGATCGCAGCAGCCTTCACCCAGAGCGCCGTGAGGGTTTCGAGCTCGCGCTCCCGACCCACGAATTGCGCGCTCGGCAGCCGGAGGCGGCCGCCGGATGGCACGGACGAGATCAGCCCTTCGACGGGCCAGGCCTCGACCTCGCCGATCCCCTTCGCGGCCACTCGCCGGACCGGCCCGAACCGCGCGGCGGCGGCCGCGAGCCGCCGGGTGAGGGCGTCGGCCAAGATCTCACCTGGGGCCGCCGCCGCCTGCAGCCGCGCCGCGACATTGACGCTCTCGCCGGTGACGAGGAACTGATCGGCCTCGGCCGATCCGGTGACGACCTCGCCGGTAGTCACGCCGACCCGAAGCTCGACGCGCTGTAGCGGGCCGACATTCGGCACAGCGAACGCGATCAGCATCGCGTCGGCGGCTCGAAGCGCACGCTCGGCATCGTCCTCGTGCGCGTTCGGGATGCCAAAGACCGCCATCACCGCGTCGCCGATGAACTTCTCGACCGTCGCTCCGTGCTCCTGCAGGATCCGGCGAGTTCTGGCGAAGAGGGCAGCAAGCCGCTCGCGCACGACCTCGGGGTCGTTGCTCACGGTCAAGGTCGTGGAGCCCACGATGTCGGCGAAGAGGACCGTCACGAGCCGTCGCTCCTGCGACACGTCGGCAGTATGGCGACCTATTGACGCTCCCGCCACACTCTCGCTACGCGCGAAGGAGGTACAGACATGCCAGGCCATGCTTTTGGTATCAGTTGCATGGTGTCGTTCTCGATCAACCCGACGGACCCGTTGAGCGACAAAGCGAGCGACTGGGCCAAGCTCGAACGGGACATCCGCGCCGGGCTACGCGTGTCCGGCCACAAGGTCACCGATGTGCACATCTTCCACATGCACGCCTCTGGCGTCACGCTCGGCAAGAACGCAAAGGCGCTCGCGAAGAGTCGTCGCTAGCCCGCGAACTCCTCGTAGATCGCGAGCGAGATCCGCGCAAGCGCGCCGTCGTCGTCGATGTTGTCGCGCGCGAGTTCGCGCGCGAACAGCGCGACGGCGTACGGCCCGTTCGGCGCGTAGACGATGCCGACATCGTTCCGCAGCCGCCGGTACGAGCCGGTCTTGTGCGCGACCACGGTGCCCTTCGGCAGCAGGCCGGGGATGCGGGTGGCGGATTGGATCCGCTTCAGCAGCTCGACGATCGCGGTGCACGAGTCTGGATCCAGGATCGCCCGCGACTCGATGAGCTCGAGGAGCCGGCACATGTCGGCCGGCGTCGTACGGTCCGCCTGCTCCGGGATCATCGATCGGCCCCCGCTGCCGGCGGACAGGCGAAGCAAGCGGCGCAGCTCGTCGTAGCCGCCCGGCTGCGTGTGGTCCATGTCGACCAGCTCCATGAGCATCTCGCGGATGTCGAATGGCGCGCGGATGCTCTCGAGGCCGAGGCGGCGCATCGTCGATTCGATGCGCGTCTTGCCGACCCGGTCGAACAGCAGGTCGGTCGCGGTGTTGTCGCTCACCGACATCATCAGGACCGACAGATCGCGAAGGGTCGGGTTCAGCCCGTCGTCGAGGAACTGCAGGACCCCGGAGCCAGCCACCTTCGTCTCCTCGCGGTACGTCACGCGCCCCGAGAGGTCGATCCGGCCGGCGATCGCGTCCTCGTAGAGCGTCACCAGCAGCGGCAGCTTGATCACCGAGGCGGTCGGGAACAGCTCTTCCTCGCGATAGCCGATGTGCCGCCCCGTCGCGAGCTGCGTCGCCGCGACGCCGACGATCCCGCCAGTCGCATCGGCGAGCCGTTCGATCTCGGAGCGAACGGCGGTGAGGGTCACGGCTTCGGCGGTTTCACGACCACGCGCAGCCCAAGCTCCTCGAGCAGCTTCGGGTCGACGTCGGCCGGCGAGTCGAGGAGCGGGTCGTAGCCGGTCTGGGTCTTCGGGAACGACTGGACCTCGCGGATGTTCTCGGTCCCGGCGAGGCTCATACAGAGCCGGTCGATCCCCGCGCCGACCCCGCCGCTGGGCGGCGCGCCGTACTCGAGCGCGTCCAACAGCGCGCCGAACCGCTTTGCGGCGTCCTCTTTCGTGACACCCATCTGCTCGAAGACGCGCTCCTGGACGGCGCGCTGGTAGATGCGGATGCTCCCGCCAAAGATCTCCTTCCCGTCGACAGTGAAGTCGTACTGCTTGGACAACGCCTTGGCTGGCTCCGTGTCGAGCAGCTCGAGATCCGTCTCCGAGAGCGGCGCACAGAACGGGTTGTGGGTGAACGTCCAGCCGCCTTCCGGCGTCCGTTCGACGAGCGGGAAATCCGTGATCCACATGGCGTAGTGCTTCGTCGTGTCGGCGAGGCCGAGCTCCGGCCCCAGGCGCTCGCGCACGACGCCGAGCGAGACGCTCGCGACCTGGTGGGTGTCTGCCACGGCGAGGAGCAGGTCGCCGTCCTTCGCTTTCGACGCCGAGCGGATCCCGTCGAGCTCCGCGGGAGCGAGGAACTTCGCGATTGGCGACCGGATCTCGGCGCCGGCGAACGCGAACGACGCGAGGCCCTTCGCGCCCTTCGTCTTCGCGATCGCCTGCCAGCCGTCGATGTCCTTCCGGGTCGCATCGGCCTTGCCCGGTACCAGCAGGCCACGCACCGCGCCGCCGGCGTCGATGACCGAGCGGAACGCGTTGAATCCCGTGCCGCGCAGGGGGTCGGTGAGGTCGACGAGTTCCATGGCGAATCGCACGTCGGGCCGGTCAATGCCGTATCGGCGGATCGCCTCTGCGTAGGTCATCCGGGGGACCGGCGTCTTGGCCAGCGGCTTGCGCCCGAATGTGTGGAAGATCTCCGTGTACAGCGCCTCGAGCGTGGACATGACGTCCTCGCGATCCACGAAGGACATCTCGAAGTCGAGCTGGGTGTGCTCGTAGACGCGGTCAGCGCGGGGATCCTCGTCGCGATAGCAATGCGCGATCTGGAAGTACTTGTCGATCCCCGCCACCATGAGGATCTGCTTGTACTGCTGTGGCGACTGCGGCAGCGCCCAGAACTTGCCGGGGTAGTAGCGCGAGGGAACGACGAAGTCACGTGCGCCGGTCGGGTCGGAGCGGATGAGCGTGGGAGTCTCGATCTCCCAGAAGTCGCGCTCCGTCAGGTAGCGCCGGATGAACGCCACGACCTCGTGCCGCAGGCGCATGAGCTCCTTCGGGCCTTCGCGCCGCAGGTCGACGTAGCGGTACTTCCAACGCAGGGTCTCCTCGACCGGCGTCTCCTCGTTCACATAGAAAGGAGGGGTCTTCGCTTCGTTCAGCACGATGACCGTCTCGGCGGCCACCTCGATCCCGCCTGTCGGAAGCTTCTGGTTGACGGTCTCGGCCGAGCGCTCGCGCACTGTGCCGCTGACCTGAAGCACCCACTCGTTGCGCACGTCGCCGAGCGCCTCGTGCACCGCATCGCCGGACTTCGCCACGATCTGGGTGATCCCCCAGCGGTCGCGCAGATCGATGAACGTCAGTCCACCGAGATCGCGCCGCCGGTGGACCCAGCCGGCGAGCGTGACCTGCTTCCCCGCCACGGCGGGCGTGAGCTCGCCGCAGGTGTTCGTGCGCAGCATCGCCTTAGTCTCGCGGGTCCGCGAGGAACGGCGTGTCGCCCGCCGCGCCCGGTTCGTCGATGAGCCGGGGCTTCGGCCGCTTGGGCACGTGGCGGCCGACCTCCACGACGACGGCGGCCAGCCTCGTGACCCGTTGCTCCTTCGCGACAAGATCGCGGACGATCACCTTGCCGCCGCGGGACTCCTCGGTGCCGCGGATGACCGCGACCTTCGCACCGTGCTTGATCGCGCTCTCGAGCTGCTTGTCGAGCGAGCGCTTCGAGTAGTCGATCGCCACGCGGAATCCGGCCTCGCGTAGCGGGGTCGCGAGCTGGATGCGATCGGCGCCGTCGTCCGGCTCGCCGGACAGCACGTAGACGTCGGCATCCACC